>NZ_JAHDTH010000044.1 GCF_018531445.1 Pseudonocardia lacus | reverse complement strand
CGCCGCCGGTCGGGCCGCGCGAGTGGCCGCGCCCGAGCGCCACGGCGTCCTCCAGCGCCGTGCCCGACCCGCGCGCCGGCCCGGGCGCCGCGGTGGACGCCGACCCCGCCACCGTGTGGACGGCCGACCCCGCCGACCCCGACCCGGTGCTCACCCTGAGCTGGGGCCGGCCGCTGACCGTCGACCACCTGCGGATCGCCCTGCCGCCGGGTACGGCCGCCGCGACCCCGACGGCCGTCACGGTCAGCGGCGGGGGCCAGCAGTGGACCGTCGGGCTGGAGCCCGACGGCACCGCCCGGTTCGCCCCGATCACCACCGACCGGCTCAGCCTGCGCTTCCCCCTCGCCGCCCCGCTGTCGTCGTTCGACCCCTACACCCGCGGCCTGGACGCGCTCGGCGTCGGCGTCGCCGAGGTGGAGGTCCCCGGTCTCGGCGCGCCCGACCCCACCGCCGCGGTCGAGGTGCCCTGCGGCAGCGGACCGACCGTGCGGATCGACGGGCGCGCCGTCCCGACCTCGGTGCGCACCACCGTGGGCGACCTGCGCGCGCTGCGCCCGGTGGCGGTGTCGCCGTGCGGCCCGAGCACGACCGGGCCGCTGGCGGCCGGCGAGCACACGTTCACCGCGACGGGCCCGCTGACCGGCGCCGCGGCGTTCACGGCGGTCTCGGCCACCCTCACCGACACGCGGGCGGCCCCGGTGGCCGCCGGCGCGCAGCATCCGGCCACACCCGTCTGGGACGTCGAGCACCGCGAGGTCGAGGTGCCCGCCCGCGAGGTCGCGACGCTGCTGACCGTGCCGGAGAACGCGAACCCGGGCTGGGTGGCCACCCTCGACGGCGCCGCGCTCCCGTCGACCACCGTCGACGGCTGGAAGCAGGGCTACGTGCTGCCCGCCGGCCCGGCCGGCACCGTCCGGCTCGACTTCACCCCCGGCCCGGCCTACCGGACGGCCCTGGTGGTCGGGGTGGTCGGCGTGCTGGTGGCGTTGGTGCTGCTGGTGGTGCCGGCGCGCGGACCGCAGCCGCCGCCGGCCCGCCCCGGACGCCGCCGCACCGGTGTCGTGCTGGCCGCGGTGGCCGCCACGGCCGTCGTCGGCGGGGTCGTCGCCCTGGCGGCCCTCGCGGTCCTGGCCTACCTGGGCGGGCTGGCGGGCGCCCGGCACCGCCGCCCGCTGCTGGGCGCCGTGGCCGCGGCCGGCGTGCTGGGCTGCGGGCTGCTGCTGGCCGCCACCGGGATGCTGCCGTTCGGGGTGGAGATGCCCGGCTGGCTCGGCGAGCCCGCCCGTCAGGTGCTGGGCGCGGTGGCGGTGGGCGCGGTGGGCGCTGCGCTGCTGCCGGTGCCGGCCGGGGCGCGGCGCCGGTCGGGCACCAGACCGCGCCAGCGGGTCATCAGCGGGCGCTCCATCAGCCGGTAGCTCGCCGCCGCGATCAGCGCCCCACCCGCCCAGCCCACCACGGCGGTCGACCAGACGTCGCCGGTGAACGTCGGCTGGTCGATCACGATGTAGTAGCTGTGCAGGACGACGAGGTGGAACAGGAAGATCCCGTAGGAGATCTCGCCCAGGTAGGCCATCGGCCGGCTGGACAGCGCCACGCGCAACCGGCCTTCGCGCTGCGGGCCGAACACCAGCGGCCAGACCACGAACGCGGCGACCCCGGCGTAGAGCAGGTTGCGCGTGACCGCTTCCGCACCCGACTGCTGGACCAGCCCGATCGCCCCGGCCACCGGCGTACAGGTGATCCAGAACAGCGCCCCGGCGATCGCCCAGCAGGTCCACGGGCTGCGGCCCAGCTCGTGGGCCACCCGCACCGGCCGCCAGGACGGCCCGGTGGCCACCAGCACCGCCATGCCCACCCCGACGCCGAACCAGCAGGCGAAGGCCGGCAGCCACAGGTTCAGCGGCCCGGTCACCCGCTCGTCGGCCTCGGCCCAGTACAGCCAGACCAGCCCGAGCAGCATCAGCGCGCCGAGCCCGGCCAGCACCCGCCGCGGGCGCCAGCGATCGCCCGACAGCCGCGCCAGGCCGGCCACCAGGAACGGCAGCACCAGGTAGAACGACACCTCGGTGGACAGGCTCCAGGTGTGGGTCAGGCCCTCGCGCAGCCAGCCCCAGCCGTAGATCTGGGCCAGCGCCACGTGGCGCAGCCAGTCGCCCGGGCTCGCCCCGTTCTCACCCGGGAACAGCAGCAGCGCCACGACCACGGTCAGCCAGTACACGGGCAGCACCCGCAGCGCGCGCCGCCACAGGTAGGCGGCGGTGCGCGGGCGCGGCTCGCCGTTCGCGACGGCGCGCAGCATCGGCAGCGCGAGCAGGAACCCCGACAGCGCGAAGAACAGCGCCACCCCGACGTCGAGCCGGGCGAAGAAGCGCCCGGCGCCGGTCTCGGCGTAGTTGCCGGTCATGAACGCCGCGTGGGTCAGGACGACGACGGTGGCCGCGATGGCGCGCAGGCCGTCGAGGCAGGGGTAGCGCCGGGCGGCCCCGGCGGCCGGCGCCCCGCCGGCGGCGACGGCGGTCACCGCAGCCCCGCCGGGACCGGCTGCGCGCTGCCGATCTCGATCTGCGGGACGCACACCGGCGCGGTGGGCGCGGCCAGCTCGACCGTCACGGTCGACACCGTGCCCGAGACCTGCACGAACACCTCGTGCAGCCCGGCCGGCATGGCCACCGGCACCCGCTGGTCGCCGGCCGCGATCCAGCCGGTGTTGTCGGTCGAGGACAGCCACACCACGCGGATCACCCAGCTCCACGGCCCGACCCCGCCGAACTGCAGCGGGACGGGAACCGGTCGGTCGAAGACGAGCCACCCGCAGTCCGGCGTGGGCCCGGGCACCGCGCTGGTGAGCGGCGGCACCCAGGCCGGGCGCACGCGGCCCTGCTCGTCGAGCATGGCGGGGGCCGGCGCGGACTCGCCGTCGTGCAGGAACCGCGCCTCCGGGGCCCCGGCCAGCAGGCTGGAGGCCAGCGCGTAGGGGCCCAGGACGTGCCACTGCACCGGGTCGGGGACGACGCCGTCGATCAGCACGGTGCCGGGGAGGCCGGCGAGGTCCGCGCGGGCCGTCTCGACGAACGGGCGGGCCGGGTTCTCGTGCCAGCGCTGCGCGTAGTTCACCGTCGACACCACCGAGCCGGTGGCCAGCAGCAGCACGACCACCCCGCCGGCCGCGACCGGCAGCAGGCGCCACCGGCGCAGTGCGGCGCCGAGCGTCCTCGCCGCGGCCGGCAGCCGCAGCGAGCGCTCCCGCAGCGCGGTCGGCGCGTCGCGGACCGGCAGGAAGGCCAGCGCCAGGCACAGCGCGCCGACCATGGCCACGTCGGTGAAGTAGCGGTACTCGCGGGCCAGCGCGAACGGCCCGATCAGCTGGGCCCGGCTGGCCGAGAGCAGCACGCACGTGCCCGCCACGTAGAGGGCGAGCAGCACCCACGCCCGCACGGCGCCGCGCCTGCGCAGCACCGACACCACCACGACGACGGCCGCGACCGCCATCGACAGCCACTCCAGCACCGCGGGCGGGTCGGCGATGGCCAGGGTCGGCGGGAAGTCCTCCCACGTCCACGGCCCGCCGACCAGCCCGGGCAGCACCGAGCGCTGCAGCGCAGGTCCGACCAGGTCGCCGATGTCGGACAGCGTCGGCGTGCCGACGATCGGCGAGGTGACGTTCAGGACGTAGTACGCCGAGTACGCGCCGCCCAGCACCCCCAGCCCGAGCCAGGCGATCCGGTGGCGGCGCAGCGTCTCGCCCAGCCGGGCGAGCGGGCCGCCGGTGGTGAACCAGAACAGGGTCAGCGCCACCAGCAGCGGCAGCGCCAGCAACGTCTTCTCGGAGAACAGCAGCCCGGCCGCGACCGCGACCGCGACGCGCACCGCGTCACGCAGGTCGTCCGAGCGCAGGTAGCGGACGTGGTAGTGCAGCGCCAGCAGCACGGCCAGCTGCATGGGCAGCTGGTTGAGCGCCGCGGCCCACCACAGGAACGCCGGCAGCGTGATGGAGCTGGTGACGTAGAGCGCGAAGGGCACCAGCACCGCCGGACGGCGCCCGAACAGCAGCACCAGCAGCCGCAGCAGCGCCACGTCGATCGCCAGCTGCTGCAGCAGGCCCAGCACGACCACCGCGGGCCAGCTCAGCGGCGCGACCCCGGTGAGCGCCTCGACCAGCGCGAACGAGCCCGGCATGACGTGACCGTTGTAGGCCTCGAAGATCCGCAGGTCGAACGGGAGCGAGACGGCCCGATCGATGAAGATGAAGTCGTCGAGCAGGTAGAACCCGCCCGCGGCGGCCCACCCCCGTAGCACGAGCTGGCCCAGCACGAGCAGCGCGGCGATGGGCAGCACCAGCGACCCCGGATCCTCGCGGAAGCCCTCGACCCGGCTCCGCAGGGGCCGTGAGGGGGCCGGTCCGGCTGCGTCATCGGTGGCGACAGCGGTCATCGGTGCTCCGTTTCGGCGGGGCGACCGGTGGAGCCTACGAAGGGAAGTTACCCATCGGTAGGTCCGTTCGGAGGCAGTCCGCCTCCGCTTGCGGGTGCCGGATCGCGTGTGATCCTGGTGCGGGGTCGGGGGGGGGGGGGGGGCCCCCCCCCCCCCCGGGGGGGGGGGGGGGGGGGGGGGGGGGCGGGGGGGGGGGGGCGCGGGGCGCCGGGCGGCGCGCCGCGCGGGCCCCCCCCCCCCCCCGCCGCCCCCCCCCCCCCCCCCCCCCCCCCCCCCCCCCCCCCCCCGGTCGGGGGTGGCGGTGTCGGACGACGCGCTGGTGGAGCTGGGGGCCGCGGGGCTGGCCGGGCGGATCGCGGCGCGGGAGGTGTCCTGCGTGGACGTCGTCGCCGCGCACCTCGACCGCATCGACGCGCTCAACCCCGCGGTCAACGCGATCGTGGCCCGCCGCGACCGCGCCGAGGTGCTGGCCGAGGCCGCCGAGCGCGACCGCGAGCTCGACCGCGGCGACCCCGCCGGACCGCTGCACGGCATCCCGATGGCGATCAAGGACCTGGCCGAGGTGGCCGGTCAGCCGTGGACCGCGGGCTCGCCGGCCTTCCGCGACCGGGTCGGCCAGGTCGACGACCCGTACGTGGCCCGCATCCGCGCGGCCGGCGCCGTGCTCGTCGGGCGGACGAACGTGCCGGAGCTGGGCCTGGGCTCGCAGAGCTACAACCCGGTGTGGGGCACCACCACCAACCCCTACGACCCCACCCGCACGGCAGGCGGCAGCAGCGGCGGCGCGGCCGCCGCGCTGGCGCTGCGGATGCTGCCGGTGGCCGACGGCAGCGACTACCTGGGCTCGCTGCGCAACCCCGCCGCGTTCTGCAACGTCCTCGGGTTCCGCCCCACCCGCGGCCGGGTGCCCCAGCGCGGGTTCGTCGCCCAGCTCTCCGAGGTCGGACCGATGGGCCGCTCGGTCGCCGACGTCGCGCTGCTGCTCTCGGTGCTCGCCGTCCCCGACCCCGCGGCGCCGCTCGGGCGCACCGACCGGCTCGACCTCACCGACCTGCGCCCGGCCGACCTGCGCGGCCGCCGGGTCGCCTGGGTCGGCGACCTGGGTGGGCGGCTGGCCACCGAGCCCGGGGTGCTGGCGCTGGGCCGCGCCGCCGCCGACGCGCTGGCCGGACTGGGCGCCGAGGTCGTCGACCTGGTCCCGGCGTTCGACCTCGACCGGCTCTGGTCGGCGCTGCTGGTCTGGCGGTGGTGGGGGATGGTCGACAAGGCCCCGCTGCTCGCCGACGGCGTCCGCGAGCTGGTCAAACCGGAGGCCCGCTGGGAGATCGAGCGGGGACTCGCGCTCACCGCGGCCGACATCACCGACGCCATGGCCGTGCGCGACCAGTGGTTCGCCGAGGTCGCGCGGCTGTTCGGCACCGTCGACGCCGTCCTCGCCCCGAGTGCCCAGGTGTTCCCGTTCCCGTCCGACGTGCACTGGCCCGCCGAGATCGACGGCCGCCCGATGGACACCTACCACCGGTGGATGGAGACCGTCGCGCCGTGGTCGATGGCCGGTGTGCCGGTGCTGGGGATGCCGGCCGGCTTCGACGCGCGCGGGTTGCCGGCGGGGGTGCAGTTGATCGGTGCGCCGGGGGCGGATCGGTGGGTGTTGGAGGTCGGCTCGGCGTACGAGGAGGCGACGGGGTGGGTGGAGCGGGTGCGGCCGCCGGGTCTTTAAGGCACTGCCGCGCGGTTCCGCTCCGCGGCGCGGCGCACCTGCGGTGGCTCGCAGAGGTGGTGGTGTCCGCGCAGCGTCAGGTGGGTTGTCGCAGCCCGCCGGCGGGCTGCGAGCACACGTCCTGGGCTGCGAGGCACGCCCAGGTCCGCCGGGCGGTCGCTCGGTCCGGGACGGGCCCGTGGGTGGACCGTGCACACCGGCCGGCGCTGTGCGCACCGTGCTCGCAGAGGAGGTGGTGTCTGTGCAGCGTCGGGTGTGTTGTCGCAGCCCGCCGGCGGGTTGCGAGACCATGTCCTGGGCTGCGAGGTGCGGCCAGGACCCGGCCCCGGGGCGTGCCGAGTGGTTGGTGACGCGCGTCCCGCGAGCCCGACCGTTGCTGCCGCGCGGCTTGCGCTCCTCGGCGCGGCGCGCCTGCGGTGGCTCGCCGAGGTGGTGGTGTCTGCGCAGCGTCGGGTGGGTTCTCGCAGCCCGCCGGCGGGCTGCGAGACCACGTCCAGGGCTGCGAGGTGCGCTCTCGGGCCGCGGGGGCGGTCACTCGGCCCGGGGCGGGCCCGTGACCGGCCGGCGCTGCGCGCACGGTGGCTCGCAGAGGTGGTGGCGGCCGCGCAGCGTCGGGTGTGTTGTCGCAGCCCGCCGGCGGGTTGCGAGACCACGTCCAGGGCTGCGAGGTGTACCCAGGACCGCCGGGTCCGGGGCGTGCCGAGTGGGTGGTGACGCGCGTCCCGCGAGCCTCGACCAGTGCTGCCGCGCCGCTTCCGCTCCTCGGCGCCGGCGCGCCTGTGGTGCGGGTCGGCTTGCCATCGAATACCCACCCCGACCAAGCACACGGTCGATTCACCGCTCCAGTTCGAGGGGAAAATAGGCAGACCGCGGGGCAGTTGCGGGCGGCGTTGGGGCGGGCGGTGATCGCTGCTGATCCGGCGGGTGCGGCGGTGCGGCAGGAGAGGGCGCGCGCCGATCGGCGGGTGGCGGTCAACCCGGAGCCGGAGGGGATGGCGTCGTTGTGGGCGTTGCTGCCGGCCCCGGATGCGATCTCGGCCTTCGAGTGGTTGACCCGGCTGGCCCGCGGGATAGGCGCGGAGGACCCGCGCGGCATGGACGCCCGACGGGCGGACCTGCTCACCGCGCTGCTGACCGGGCGGCTCACGGTGGCCGGGCCCGACGGGGCGGACGCGGGTCAGGTCCCGATGCCCGGGCCGGTGAGTCCGGGTAAGCCGTTGGTGCAGGTCGTGGTTTCGTTGGACACCCTCACCGGTGCGGCCGAGCATCCGGGTGAGTTGGTCGGGTACGGGCCGATCCCGGCCCCGTTGGCCCGAACGATCGCCGCGGACGGGGTGTGGAAACGGTTGGTCACCGATCCGCTATCGGGGGCTTTGTTGGATCACGGGCGCAGTACGTACCGGCCGCCCGCGGCGTTGGCGGATTTCGTGCGGGCCCGGGATGTGCACTGTCGCCATCCCATCTGTCGGCGCCGGGCGATCGACTCCGAGTTGGATCACACCGTGGCCTTCGCCGGCGACGGTGGTATCACCGCGGCGTCGAATCTGTATGGGGTGTGTGTGCATCACCATCACCTCAAGCACGACGCCCCGAGCTGGTCGGCGCGCCAACACGACGATGGGCGGATCACCTGGACCACCCCGACCGGGCGGTCCTATTCCAGCGATCCGCACGACTACCGCATCGAAGACAGACCGGATCTCATCGCGCACGTCGTGGCCGAGGCCGAGCGGCGGCGTGCCCGACCACCGGACCAGCCCCCGCCGGCCACGGAGACCGAGCCACCGTTCTGATCGGTGGGCCCGTCCGGGATTCCTAGCCCTCCAGGAACAGCGCGGGCAGCCTGCCGGCGCGCACTGCGGCGACCAGCGCCGCGTGGTCGGCTTCGGTCTGGTCGGCGTAGGCGAGCGCGAACGCGGCCATGGCCCGGTCGAACCGGGGGCCGTGCTCCGAGCCCGGTGCTCCGTCGCAGTAGCCGGCGAGGATGCGCGGGTCGGCCGACTGGGCGTGCGCGCGGGCCAGCACCGCTCCGACGACGCGGGCGTAGTCGTCGAGTTGGTGGGGGCGCAGCAGGACCGGGTCGATGCTGCCCTTCATGTCGCGGAACTGGCGCACCAGGAACGGGCGGCCCTCGATCGTCGTCCAGCCCAGGAAGATGTCGCTGACGGTCTGCATCCAGCGCTGGCCGTGCACGATCCGCTCGCCGTCGTGCGCGTAGGGCGTGGCCTCGGCGTAGGGGGCGAGCGCGGACGGCCCGGCCTGCTTGACCTGCAGGACCAGCGAGTCCTCCCCGTTGCCGTGCAGCAGCACGACGTAGCTGCGCCGCCCGACGCTGCCCAGGCCGACGACGCGGTGCGCGATGTCGGCGACGGCGTAGCGCGACAGGAGTTGGCGCAGCTCGTCGTTGAGGCAGCGGTGGGCGTAGTCCTCGACGCCCTCCAGCACCGCCCGCGCGGTGGCGTCGTCGATGCGGGTGAGCACGGGCGGGTCCTCGACGAACCGCCAGCCGGTGTGCTCGGCCGGCTCGGCGAACTTCTCCACGACGCGGCGGCTGGTGTTGCGCCGCGCCTTCTTGCCGATCCGCTTGAACACCGGACCGAGGTCGTCGATGTCGAAGTGCTCGACGGTCTTCTTGTCGGTGGTGAGGTAGTAGGCGTCGAGCACGGGCAGCGCGGCCAGCTCGCGCAGGGCGGCGCGGTAGGTGCGGGCGCAGTCCGCGGCGGCGGTGGCGGCCTCGTCGTCGCGGGCGCCGGCCTCGCGCGCCGCCACGACGATGCTGGCGACCAGCCGCTTGAGGTCCCACTCCCAGGGGCCGACCAGGGTCTCGTCGAAGTCGTTGACGTCCGTGACCAGGCGTCGCTCCGGCGAGGCGTACAGGCCGAAGTTGGACGCGTGCGCGTCGCCGCAGATCCAGGCCGTGACCCCGGAGGTGGGGGAGCCGGCGAGGTCTGCGGCCATCAGACCGGCGCTGCCGCGCAGGAACGCGAACGGCGAGGCGGCCATCCGCCCGACCCGCAGCGCGATGAGGTCGTCGACGCGCCCGGCGTTGGTCCGCTCGACGAACTCGACCGGGTCGGGCCGGTCGGTGCGGGGCGCGTAGGCGCTGAACGCCGCGGACGGGGTCGCCCCCCGCAGTTCGACGCCCTTGGCGCGCAGCGCGGCGGGGTCGGTGAGCGCGCCGAAGACGCGGCTGTCGAAGCGCCCGCGCGGGGTGTCCTCGGCGGGGGTGACACCGGTCGGCGGGGTGCCGTCGGGGCGGCTGCCCGCCGGGTCGAGTGGCGGCCGGTCCCGGGCGGTGGTCGCGCTGTCGCCGTCGGGCGCGGGAACCGGGGCTGCGGTCACACCGAAGATCGTACGGCCGGTGCTCAGGTGATCTGCCCGGTGAAGAAGACGGGCTCGTTGAACTCGGCGGTCACGGCGATCTGCAGCGGCCCGGTGAGGTCCTTGGGGGCCTTGAACCGGGCCGGGTACTCCAGGGCCTGCCCGGGTGCGACGTCCTGGGTGACGAGCCCGGTGCCGTCCAGCACGATCCGCTCGACGGGCCGGCTGGCCACCGTGGCGTTCACGGTCACCAGTGCCGCCGCGACGGGGTGGTCGGTGCCGTTGAAGACCTTCACGGTGACCGCGAAGGCCCGCTCGGTGTCCGGGTCGACGATGAAGCGGTTGTCGACCGCGTGCGGCACCGGCACGGACACCGACAACCCGAGCCCGGACTTGTAGCTGAACGCCTCACCCAGCGCGACCGTGCCGCCGGCGCGCTCCTCCTGGACCTTCTCGGCGCTCGCCCCGATCAGCGCGACGCAGGACCCGATCAGCACGAGCGGCAGCCCGACCAGGATCGCCAGCACCAGCGGCCACCGGCTGCGGGGTCGCGGAGCGGGCGCGACGCGGCGGGGAGGGGGCGGCCGGCGCTGCGGGTCGTCCCACTGCTGGTCCCACTGCGGCTGCGGGTGCTGCGGCTGCGGGTACGGCTGTCGCGGTGGGGGCACGGCCCCGTAGCCGCTGGGCGGCCCCGGGGGACGGCGGGGCTGCGGGGGCGGCGGCGGCCAACCCTGGTGCCCGTGGGGAGCGGGCCGGTACTGCTCGGGGTTCACCTGGCACGAGTCGCGCTCCGCGGGGAGCTCGTTAACACGGCGTTCACTTGGCCTACCTCACCTTGACCACCCGCCGCGCGTGCGCCCGGCTCACTCGGCCGGGCGCAGGTACGGCTGTGACTCGACGAGGCGGGCGGCCTGCCGGAGCTCCTCGGTGGTGAGGTGCTCCAGCCACGGCGACCGCGGGGGCCCGGCGATGTTCTGGCGGGCCTGGAACATCAGGCGCTCGCCGCTGACCGGTGGGTCGATGCGGTGGTAGGGCCGCGGGTCGGTGTCCGGGTCGGGGGTCCAGCCGCGCAGCAGGATCACCTCGCCGGGGACGGTGGTCCATTGGTCGACGACGTCGTCGGGGTCGCGGCTGGCGTGCACGGCGAACGTGGCGCTGCCCCGCAG
Organism: Pseudonocardia lacus; assembly: GCF_018531445.1. Taxonomy (GTDB): domain Bacteria; phylum Actinomycetota; class Actinomycetes; order Mycobacteriales; family Pseudonocardiaceae; genus Pseudonocardia; species Pseudonocardia lacus. The sequence continues at coordinate 31,708 of NZ_JAHDTH010000044.1, read as the reverse complement.
GGTGACGATCGCGATGCAGGTGGCGTAGTAGCGCTGGTCGCGGTGGGGCGGCAGCCCGTTGCCGCCCGCCGTGTAGCGCTGGTAGCTGACCTCGTTCGGGGCGAACCCGGGCAGGCCGTGCTCGGCGGCGGCGCGGGCGAGCCAGGCGGCCGCGTCGCGCGTGGCGCCCGGCTCGTCCCGTGCGGCCAGCGCCAGCGCACCGCCCTTGCGCTGGCTCCACAGCCGGAACTCGTAGCGCTGTGCGTCGGCGACGAGCGCGTCGGCCAGCGCCGTCGGGAACCCCGTCCTGAGCACCGCGTACCCGTTCTGCACGCGTCCATCATCCCCAACCGGGCGCGGACGCGGGCTCGGCGAACCGAGGTCTGCGCCGGGTCGTGAAGCGCGGACGGCCCGGCACCGGTCGGGGTGCCGGGCCGTCGGTGCGCGACGGGTCAGACGTCGACGCCGTAGTCCTTCGCGAGCGCCGCGAGGCCACCGGAGTAGCCGTCGCCGACGGCGCGGAACTTCCAGTCGTCGCCGTTCTTGTACAGCTCGCTGAAGATCATGGCCGCGGCCGTCGAGGAGTCCTCGCTCAGGTCGTAGCGGGCGATCTCGGTGCTGTCGGCCTGGTTCACCACGCGGACGAACGCGTTGCGCACCTGACCGAAGGTCTGGCCGTTGGTCTCGCCGTCGAAGATGACCACGGCGAAGACGACCTTCTCCAGGCCGGCCGGCAGGTTGGCCAGGTCGACCTTGATCTGCTCGTCGTCGCCCTCGCCCTCACCGCTGCGGTTGTCGCCGGTGTGCTGGATGGCGCCGCCCGCCCCGACCAGCTGGTTGAAGAAGATGAAGCCGTCCTGGCCGAGGACCTTGCCGTCGGCGCCGAGGCCCAGCGCCACGGCGTCGAGGTCGAACTTGGCGCCGTCGGTGGTGCGCGCGTCCCAGCCGAGGCCGACGGTGACCGCGGTGAGCGGGGCGGCACCCGGGGTCTTGGCGACCTCCTTGGTCAGGCTGATGTTGCCGCCCTTGGTCAGGCTGACGGGCATGCGATCCCTCGTTTCCTCGTCTGCTACGGCCGTTGTGCCGGGAGCGCGACGACTCTAGCCAGCCGATCGGAGGCGTCGGGTAGCGCCCACCTGGGCTGAGTATGTGGCGTCAGGCGCAACGAAAGCCGTGATGCGCAACTGGGCATTCCCCGATGGTGGTCGGTCCGGTTACCGTGGTACAGATCACCCCGGAGCTTTGGAGCAGGCTGTGCCCTTCCCGTCCGACCTGCAGATCGCCCGCGCGGCGTCGCTGAAGCCCATCGAGGACGTCGCCGCCGCGATGGGCATCGGTGCCCACCTCGTCGAGCCGCACGGCCGCGACGTGCTCAAGATCCGGCTGGAGGCGATCGAGGAGCTCGCCGACCGGCCCAAGGCCAAGTACGTCGTCGTCTCGGCGGTGACGCCGACCCCGCTGGGCGAGGGCAAGACGACCACCACCGTCGGGCTGGGGCAGGCGATGAGCCACATCGGCCGGCGCGCCACGGTCGCGATCCGCCAGCCCTCGATGGGCCCGACCTTCGGCATCAAGGGCGGCGCGGCCGGCGGCGGCTACGCCCAGGTCGTGCCGATGGAACTGCTCAACCTGCACCTGACCGGCGACTTCCACGCGGTCACCGCGGCGCACAACATGCTCTCCGCGCTGCTGGACAACCACCTGTTCCAGGGCAACGCCGCGGGCCTGGACCCGCACGACATCACCTGGCGGCGCGTGCTGGACGTCAACGACCGGGTGCTGCGCAACGTCATCGTGGGCCTGGGTACGCGCCTGGACGGCGCCCCGCGCCAGACCGGGTTCGACATCACCGCGGCGTCCGAGGTGATGGCGATCTTCGCGTTGGCGAAGTCGATCCGCGAGATGCGCGAGCGGTTCGGGCGCGTCGTGGTCGGCTACACCGGCGACGGCAAGCCGGTCACCGCGGAGGACATCGGCGGGGCGGGCGCCATGACGGTGATCATGCGCGAGGCGCTCAAGCCGAACCTGCTGCAGACCCTGGAGAACACCCCGGTCCTGGTGCACGCCGGCCCGTTCGGCAACATCGCGCACGGCAACTCCTCGGTCGTGGCCGACCTCATCGGCATCCGCGGCGGCGACTTCCTCATCACCGAGGCGGGCTTCGGCGCGGACATGGGCGCCGAGCGCTTCTTCAACATCAAGTGCCGGGCCTCCGGGCTCACCCCGGACGCCGCGGTCGTCGTCGCCACCGTGCGGGCGCTCAAGGCCCACTCCGGGCGGTTCCGGATCGTGGCGGGCAAGCCGCTGCCCGACGACCTGCTCGCGGAGAACCCCGACGACGTGCACGCCGGTGCGGCCAACCTGCGCAAGCAGATCGAGAACATCCGGCTGCACGGCGTCTCGCCCGTCGTGGCGATCAACGCCTTCCCCGACGACCACCCCTCCGAGCACGCGGCCATCCGCGAGATCGCCGAGGCGGCGGGCGCGCGGGTGGCGGTCTGCCGGCACTTCGCAGAGGGCGGGGCGGGGGCCACCGAGCTGGCCGAGGCCGTCGCCGAGGCCGCCGACGAACCCACCGACTTCCGGTACCTCTACCCCGACTCGGCCAGCCTGCGGGAGAAGATCGAGACGGTGGCGACGCGGGTGTACGGCGCCGACGGCGTCGACTACGACCCGCGCGCGGCCCGCCAGCTCGACCGCTACGAGCGCAACGGGTTCGGCGATCTGCCGGTCTGCATCGCCAAGACCCACCTGTCGATCTCCTCGGACCCGGCGCTGAAGGGCGCGCCGACCGGCTGGCGGATGCCGGTGCGGGAGGTGCGGGCCTCGATCGGCGCCGGGTTCATCTACCCGATCTGCGGCGAGATGCGCACGATGCCGGGGCTGGGCGCCGACCCGGCCGCGCACCGGATCGACATCGACGAGAACGACGAGATCGTCGGGCTGTCCTGAGCCGTGGGCACGTTCGGCGAGAGCACGGTCGAGGACTTCCTGGCCTCGGTGGCGGCGCGCCGGTCGGCGCCCGGTGGTGGTGCGGTCTGCGCGGTCACGGTCGCCGCGGCGGCGGGCCTGGTGGCGATGAGTGCGCGCTACTCGTCCGACGGGGGAGCGCCCGCCCTGGCCGCCGAGGCCGACGCCGAGCGCGCGGCGGTGCTCGCGCTCGCCGACGCGGACGCCGCGGCCTACGGGGAGGTCCTGGCGGCCATGCGCGCGCCGACGTCCGACCCCGCTCGCGCGGACCGGCTGCGGAAGGCCCTGGAAGGGGCGGCCGAGGTTCCGCTGCGGATCGCGCAGGCGGGGGAGCGGGTCGCGCGGACCGGGGTCGCGGTCGCCGCCGGGGGCAACCCCAACCTGGCCGGCGACGTCCGGACGGCGGTGCTGCTGGCCGAGGCGGCCGCCCGCGCGGCCGCGGAGCTGGTCCGGATCAACGTGGAGAGCGGCGGCCTCGACGCCGCGGTGGACGCGGCCGCGCGGGACGCGGTCGCCGGCGCGGCCGAAGCGACCCGCCGGCTGACCCACTCACCCTGACTCCCCGCGCACCCCAACACCCCCGCTTCGCGGTCGTCGCGCACACCGCGGGATCGCCCCGCACAGGGCGGGGGTGTGCGCGGGAGTGGCCGGGTGTGCGTCGAGCCGGCGGGTGTGCGCGGCGGCGAGTGATGTGCGGCACCTCGGGCATTTGTCGCATGGCCTTCGGCGTTCGGGCGTCGGACGATTGTTTGTCGGTTACTAACTAGTGGCCGGCGCCCGGTCGCCGACGCCGGTCGTCGGCGGATCGGTGCCCGAGTGATCGAGCAGACCCGTCCCGACCCGACCCCGCACACGGCCGTCCTCCCGCCCCGCCTGATGCGCCGGATCCTGCCGATCGCCGTGCTGCTGAGCTGGATGGGACCGTTCTCGCTCGACACCTACAGCCCGGCCTTCCCGGCGATCCAGCGGGACTTCGCGACCTCGGCGGGGGCGGTGCAGGCGACGCTGGCGACGACGCTCATCGGCATGGCGCTCGGGCAGCTGCTGGTCGGCTCGATCAGCGACCGGCTGGGCCGGCGGCGCCCGCTGCTCGTCGGGCTCGCGGGGTACGCCGTGGCGTCGGTGCTGTGCGCGGCGGCCTGGTCGATCGAGCTGCTGATCGCGGCGCGGCTCGTGCAGGGCTTCGCCGCCGCCACCGGCCTGGCCATGGCCCGCGCCATCGCCCGGGACGTGCACTCGGGCCCGCAGCTGGCCCGCTTCTACTCGTTGCTCGCCGCCGCCACCGCCATCGCGCCGATGCTCGCGCCGGTGCTCGGCGCGGGTGTGCTGGAAGCGGGCCTGTCCTGGCGCTGGATCTTCGGGCTGACCCTGGCGCTGGGCGTGCTCGGGCTGGGGCTGGTCGTGTTCGCGCTGCCCGAGACCCACCCGCGCTGGATCGGCGGGGCCGCGGCCGCTCCCCGGGCCGACGCCGCCGGCGCGAGCCTGGGCGGGCTCCTGCGCAGGCGCACCGTGCTGGTCAGCGCGCTCGTGCTGGGCCTGTCCGGGGCGGCGATGATCGCCCAGCTCGCCGGGATGTCGTTCTACCTGCAGACCGAGCGGGGCTTCGGCCCCGCCGCCTACAGCGCGGTCTTCGCCGCCAACGCCGCCGGCATGATCGCCGCCAACAACGTCAACCGGCTGCTCATGCGACGGTTCGCGCCGCACCGGGTGCTGGCGGTGGCGCTGCCGGTCATGACCGTCGCTGCGGCCGGCTTCGCCGCGGCGCTCGGGGCGGGCGCCCCGCTCGGGGTCGCGCTCGGCGCGCTGTTCGTGGTCATCAGCTGCTGGGGATTCGTGATGCCGAACGCGGTCGCGGTCGGGATGTCGGTCGAGCGCACCGCGGCCGGGCGCGCCGCGGCGATCCTGGGCACCGCGCAGTTCGGGTTCGGCGCGGTCAGCGCCCCGCTGGTGGGGGCGGTCCCGGTGGTCGCCGGGGTCCCGTCCGTGGCGGTCGTGGTCCTGGTCTGCCTGCTCGGCGCCCTGCTGGCGCAGCTGATCGGGCGGTTGCGGGTGGTCGAGGAGGTCCCCGCGGAGGTCGGGGGCGCTGTGTGCCGGGCCGCGGGATGACCCGGATCGGGCCTCGCTGGGGCATAGTCGGACGGTGCTGAGCGCGAGGATGCGATGAGCCCGGTGGACACGGTCGACCTCGGGGCGCTGACCGGCTGGTTGCGCGCCGAGGGCATCGGCGAGGAGGTCGGCGCGGTCACGGCGCTGGCCGGCGGCACGCAGAACGTCGTGCTGCGGATCGAGCTCGACGACCGGCCCGTGGTGCTGCGCCGCCCGCCGGAGCACCCCCGCCCGACCAGCGACCGCACCATCGCCCGCGAGATCACCGTGCTCGGCGGGCTCGCCGGCACCGACGTGCCGCACCCCGGGCTGATCGCCGGCTGCACCGACACCTCGGTGCTCGGTGTCGTGTTCTACCTGATGGAGCTGGTCGACGGCGTCAACCCGGGCGAGGAGGTCACCCCGGCGCAGCGCGAGGAGCCGGCGCTGCGCCACGGGCAGGGCCTGGCGATGGCGCGGGCGCTGGCCCGGCTCGGCGCGCTGGACCCGGCCGAGCGCGGGCTCGACGTGCTGCGCAAGCCGGGCAGCTTCCTGGCCAAGCAGGTGCCGCAGTGGCTGCGCCACCTCGAGGGGTACCGGGAGTTCCCGGACTGGGAGCCCGGCGGGCTGCCCGACGTCGAGCTGGTGGCGGGGTGGCTGGAGGACGACCGGCCCGCCGACGCCCCGCCCGGGGTGATGCACGGCGACTTCCACCTCAACAACGTCATGCTCGCCCGGACCACGCCGGAGGTGGCCGCGATCGTCGACTGGGAGATGTGCACCGTCGGCGACCCGCTGCTCGACCTGGGCTGGCTGATGGTCACCTGGCCGGAGGAGCCGAGGTCGATGGACGTCGGCGGCCCGCTGGCCCGCCTCGGCGGCCTGCCCACCCGGGCCGAGCTGGTCGAGGCCTACGCCGCGGCCGGCGGCCGGGAGCCCGCGCACGTCGACTGGTACACCGCGCTGGCGGGGTTCAAGCTCGGCATCGTGCTGGAGGGAACCTGGGCGCGCGCTTCCGCGGGCAAGGCCCCGCCCGAGATCGGTCGGCGCCTGCACGACCACGCCGTCGGCCTGCTGACCCTCGCGGGCCGGATCGCGCGCGGCCAGTGGTCGGTCCTGGACTGACGATGGTCGTCGAGCTGGCGGGTGCGGGCGGGGCGCGGGAGTACGCGCGCCCGGCCGACTGGCCCGGCGTCGCGCTCGTCGACACCGACGTGCACATCACGCCCCGCTCGATCGACGCGCTGGCGGCGCACCTGCCCGCGCGGTGGCGCGACTACGTCCGCGAGAGCGGCGTGCGGAGCCTGGAGTCCGACCTCTACCCGCCGCGCTCACCGCTGAGCGCCATCCCCGGCACCCGCCCCGACACCGGCCCGCCCGGCTCCGACCTCGACCTGCTGCGCGCGCAGCTGCTCGACCCGTGGCGCACCCGGGTCGCGCTCACCCACTGCGTCTACGGCGTCGACGGCATCCACAACCCGGACTGGGCCACCGCCATGGCCCGGGCGGTCAACGACTGGCAGCGCGCCGAGTGGCTCGCCGCCGAGCCGCGGCTGCGCGGCTCGGTCGTGGTGGCCGCCCAGGACCCGGCGCGCGCGGCCGAGGAGATCGACCGGGTCGGCCCGCTGCCGGAGTTCGTCCAGGTCCTGATGCCCGTGCGGGCCAGGGTGCCGCTGGGCTCGCGCACCTACTGGCCCATCTACGAGGCCGCGCAGCGCCACGGGCTGGCCCTGGCGGTGTACGCGGGCGGCTCGGCCGGCAACCCGGTCACCCCGGTCGGGGCGCCCAGCTACTACCTGGAGGAGTACGTCGGGCTGACCCACGCGTTCCAGGCGCAGGTGGTCAGCCTGGTGTGCGAGGGCGTGCCGGTGCGCTTCCCGGGGCTGCCGATCGTGCTCGTCGAGTCCGGGTTCACCTGGCTGCCGGCGCTGATGTGGCGGCTGGACAAGAACTGGAAGGGCCTGCGGCGCGAGGTGCCGTGGGTCGACCGGCTGCCCTCGGAGGTGATCCGCGAGTCGGTGCGGCTCACGGCGCAGCCCATCGACGCGCCCGACGACCCGGCCCTGCTGCGCGCCGTCCTGGATCGGTTGGGCAGCGACCGCATGCTCATGTTCGCCACCGACTACCCGCACCACCAGTTCGACGACCCGGCGCAGGCGGCGCCCGCGGGACTGCCCGCCGAATCGATGGCCCGATTCCTGGGCGGCAACGCGTCGGACACCTACCGCCTGGAGGGATGAGCCCATGGCCCGGTCGCGCCCGCCGCTGGTCGACTGCGACATCCACAACGAGCTCTGGCCCGGCGCGCTGCGCCCGCACCTGCCGCAGCGCTGGCGCGACCACGACGACACCTACGGCGGCCGGGCCGACGGCGGGACCTCCTACCCCAAGGGTTCGCCGCGCGCCGCCCGCGCCGACGCGTGGCCGCCGTCGGGACGACCGCCCGGCGGCGACCTGGAGTTCATGCGCGCCCAGCACCTGGACCACTACGACATCCGCTACGGCGTGCTGAACTGCCTGACCACGGCCTGCCGCGAGCAGAACCCGGACTACGCGGCCGCGCTGTGCCGGGCGGTCAACGAGTGGCAGGTCGCGGAGTGGCTGGAGAAGGAGCCGCGGCTGCGCGCGGGCATCGTCGTGCCCTACGAGGACCCCGCGCTCGCCGCGGCCGAGATCGACCGGGCCGCCCAGCACCCCGGGTTCGTCCAGGTGCTGCTGCTGGTGCGCACCGACGAGCCGCTGGGCAGGCGCCGCTACCACCCGATCTTCGAGGCGGCCGTGCGCAACGGCCTGCCGGTGGGCATCCACTTCGGCGGCGGCCGGGGGCGCAACCCGCTGACCGCGTCCGGGTGGCCCTCGTTCTACATCGAGGACCACACCGCGATGGCCCAGGCCTTCCAGGCCCAGGTGGTCAGCATGGTCGTCGAGGGCCTGTTCGAGTTCTTCCCGGCGCTGCGGGTGGTGCTGGTCGAGGGCGGGTTCGGCTGGCTGCCGCCGCTGATGTGGCGGATGGACAAGCACTGGGCGCGACTGCGCGGGGAGGTCCCGCACCTGACCCGGCCGCCGTCGGAGTACGTGCGCGAGCACCTGTGGGTGACCACTCAGCCGATCGAGGAGCCCCCCGACCCGCGCGACCTGCTCGCGGTCTTCGACGAGATGGGCGGGGTCGAGCGCGTCATGTTCTCCACCGACTACCCGCACTGGGACTTCGACGACCCCGACCGGGCCTTCCGGGCCCGGCTGGACCCCGACGCGCGGGCGCGGATCCTCAGCGGCAACGCCGTGGCCCTCTACGGGCTCGACTGATGGCGGGGCACTGAGGTGGCCGCTCACGTCGTCGCGACCACCGACGAGATCGCACCGGGCGAACGCAAGATCGTCGAGGTCGACGGGCGGTCGATCGGGGTGTTCAACGTGGCGGGCCGCTACTACGCGCTGCGCAACACGTGCCCGCACGCGGGCGCCCGGCTGTGCGAGGGGACGCTGTCCGGGCTGGTCACGTCCCGCGCGCCGGGCGAGTACAGCTACGAGCGCGACGGCGAGATCCTGCGCTGCCCGTGGCACGGGTGGGAGTTCGACGTCACCACCGGGCGCTCGTGGTTCGACCCCGCCGGCACCCGGGTGCGGGCCTACGAAACCTCGGTCGAGGCCGGGACGGGGCACGTGCCCGGCCCCTACGTCGCCGAGCGCTACGACGTGGAGGTCCGGCGCCGGTACGTCGTGGTCCACGTCTGAAGGGCGGACACGCGACGAGCGGTGGTCACGCTCCGCGTTGCTCCCAATGGGTATGGTTGCACCTGTCGGGTCGAACCGCCCGGAGTGCAGTCCCTCGCTACGCCGAGTAGTCAGCCGGAGGACGTCGATGGCTCAGCCGCCCACTGGGCTCCCGGAGGTGGACGCGAGCCGGCCGCACCCGGTGCGGGTGCACAACTACTGGCTGGGCGGCAAGGACAACTACGCCGCCGACCGCGAGGTCGCCGACGCGATGACCGCCGAGCTGCCCGACCTGGCGATGATCGCCCGGGAGCACCGCCGGTTCATGGAGCGCGCGGTGCGCCACCTGGTGGCCGAGGTGGGCCTGGCGCAGTTCGTGCTGCTCGGGGCCGGGCTGCCCACCTCCTACAACCTGCACCAGGTCGTGCAGGAGGTCGAGCCGCTGGCCGGCGTCGTCTACGCCGACCGCGACCCGGTGGTCGCCGCGCACTGCCGCGCCCTGCTGATCAGCCACCCGAAGGGCGCGGTCGGGTTCGTGCAGGGCGACGTCGCCGATCCGGACGCGCTGCTCGACGACCCGACCCTCACCGCGACCGTCGACCTCGGCGCGCCCGTCGCCGTGGCGCTGTCGTCGACCCTGATGCGGCACACCGACGCCGAGGCCCGCGCCATCCTGGACGCGCTGATCGCCCGGCTCGCGCCAGGCAGCCACATCGTCCTGTCGCACCCCACCGCCGACTTCGACCCCGACGGCGTCGCCCGCGCGATGCACGCCGGGAGCGCGGCCGGGCTCGGGCGCTCCACCCGGACGCTGGCCCAGGTCCAGGGGCTCTTCGCCGGGTTGGAGCTGCTCGATCCGGGCGTCGTGCCGATCATGCAGTGGCGGCCGGCCGAGGCCGGGCCGCGGCGCGACGCGCACCGGGTGCACCTGCTCGGCGGTGTCGGCCGCAAGCCCTGACGGCCCCGTCGAGAACGACGTTGTCGTCAGATTGGACCGGTCCAACGCACCGCGACGTCGTTCTCGACGGAGGCGCCCGGGCACGCGGCGACTGACGCTTTCCAGTGCGGCGCCCGCGATGCGATAGTGGTCGAACGATCGTTAAGGAGATCGGGGCCACACCCGCGGCTCGGCCGCCGGCCCGCATCACCCGGACACCGACCCCATCTGCCCATGGCGCCAGACCAGGAGGAGGTCCCGTGAGCCTGTCCCGCTCCGCCCGCAGCCGGTGGGCCATCGCCCTGCTCATGCTGTTCGTCGCGATCAACTTCGCGGACAAGTCGATCATCGGGCTGGCGGCCGCGCCGATGATGGCCGAACTGGGCATCAGCACCACCCAGTACGGCGTCCTGTCCAGCTCGTTCTACCTGCTGTTCAGCATCTCCGCGATCGCCTTCGGCTTCCTGGGCAACCGGGTGCCGGGCAAGTGGCTGCTCATCGGGCTGGCCGTGACCTGGTCGGTCGCCCAGCTGCCGATCGCCGTCCCGGCCGCCGGGTTCGGCGTGCTGCTGGCCACCCGGATCCTGCTCGGCGCGGGGGAGGGGCCGGGAATCCCGCTCGGCATGCACGTCGCGTTCACCTGGGTCGAGGAGCACAAGCGGGCCTTCACCGCGGCGCTGCTCACCGTCGGCTCCGGCCTCGGCGTCATCATCGGCGCCCCGCTGCTGAACATGCTGATCGCCTCGGCCGGCTGGCGCTCGCCGTTCCTGCTGCTCGGCGTCCTGGGCCTGATCTGGGCCGTGGCCTGGTACCTCGTCGGCGGCGACGGCCCGCACGCGGTGACCACGGCCAAGCCCGACGCCGACCCGGAGGTCCGGGTGGTCGAGGAGCCGCGCATCCCGTACCGGCGCCTGCTCACCACCGGCACCTGGTTGGGCACCCTGTTCTCCGGCTTCACCGTCTACTGGGGCCTGGCCCTGGGCATCTCGTTCCTGCCGCTCTACCTCGGCGAGATCGCCGGCTACGACCGCGCGTCGCTCGGCTTCGTGGCCAGCCTGCCCGCCTACGTCAGCATCGTGTTCATGCTGCTGGGCGGCGCGCTGTCGCAGCGGCTGCTGCGCCGTGGCGTGTCCCGGCGGATCGGCCAGGGCGTCATCGGAGGGGCGTTCGCGCTGGTCGCCGGGCTGGCGATGATCCTCATGACCCGGGCCGGGGCGTCGGCGTGGGCGCTGCCGCTGGTGGCGATCGCGTTCGGCATCGGCAACTCGCAGACCCCGCTCTCGCAAGCCGCCGTGGCCGACACCGTGCCGGCCCGCCAGCGCGGCGCCGCCCTCGGCGTCTGGTACGCGGTCGTCTCGGTCGCCAGCATCGTCTCCCCGACGCTGACCGGCGCGATCGTCGACGGCGCGGCCACTCCGGCGGCCGGCTACGGGCTCGCCTTCGACGTGGCAGGTGGGCTGATGGTGCTCGGCGGGCTGACCGCGATGCTCGTCGTGCGGCCCGACCAGGACGCCGCGCGGCTGGGCCTGCGCCGCCCGACCATGGACGCCGAGGCCGGCGGTGCGGACGGGTCGAAGCAGCTGACGCCCAGCTGACCGTCGGGCCGGCCCCGCGCCGGGTGGCGCGGGGTCAGCCCCGGTGGTCGACGATCCGCAGGGCGATCGCGGTGTAGTGCTCGACGAGCTCGGGCAGGGTGGTGCCCCCGCCCGGCTCGTACCACTGGGCGATCGCGTTGCAGGCGGCGATGATCGAGCGGCGGGCGTCGTCGGGGTGGGCGCAGCGGAACGCGCCGGTCGCGACGCCGTCGGCCACGATGTCGGCCCACAGCTGGGTGGCCGCGTGGCGCAGCCCGTCGAGCCGCTCGCGGTTCTCCGGTTCCAGGTTGCGCCACTCCAGGTTCGAGATGTTGCTCTCCACCCTGCGGCTCACCCGGTACTCGACGGTCGCGCGCACGAGCGCGCGCAGCTTCTCGACGGGGTCGTCGGCCACCTTGCGCAGCGCCCGGTCGCAGCGCGTGAAGTAGTCGTGGGTGCCGTCCTCGATCAGCGCCGCGAGCAGGTGCTGCTTGCTGGGGTGCCAGTAGTACAGCGCCGACAGGCTCAGCCCGGCGCGCTTGGCGATGTCGCGGATCGACGTGCCGTGGTAGCCCCGCTCGCTGAGGATCTCCCGGGCGGCCTCGGTGATGGCCTCCCGGCCCCCGCCGCGCGGGATGGTCGGCGCGCCTCGGCCATCGGTCATCGGGTCAGCATATGGGCGAGCCCCGGTGTGGGCTTCGCTGCGTTGTCGCCTTAACGAGTGTTCGGTAAGTTCGGGTGCGATCCGCCCCGCCGACGTGGAGGAGTCCGATGACGGACGACGTCCTGCTGACCAGCCGCGACAGCGGAGTCCTCACGCTGACGCTCAACCGCCCGCACCGCAAGAACGCGCTCAACGGCGAGCTCTGGGACGCGCTGCGCGAGCAGTTCACCGTCGCCCGCGACGACGACGAGGTGCGCGCCCTGGTGATCGCCGGAGCGGGCGGCGCGTTCTGCGCCGGCGCCGACCTGTCCGGCGGGGTCGCCACCGGGCACCCGCTCGACCGCATGCGCAAGGTGAACGAGATCGCCCTGCTGCTGCACGAGCTGCCGATCCCGGTGGTGGCCAAGGTCGACGGCGTCGCCGTCGGCGCCGGCTGGAACCTGGCCCTGGGCTGCGACATGGTGGTCGCGACGCCGGGCTCGCGGTTCTCCCAGATCTTCGCCAAGCGCGGGCTGTCGCTGGACTTCGGCGGGTCGTGGCTGCTGCCCAAGCTGGTCGGGCTGCAGCAGGCCAAGCGCCTGGCGCTGCTCGCCGAGATGATCGACGCCACCGAGGCGCACCGGCTCGGCCTGGTCACCTGGGTGGTGGAGGCCGAGGAGATCGACGGCTTCGTCGCCGACCTGGGCAAGCGGCTCGCCGCGGCCGCCCCGGTCGCGATCCGCCAGTCGAAGGCGCTGCTGAACGAGGGCGCCGACAGCACCCTGCCGGCCGCGCTGGCCGGTGAGGCGCGGGCGCAGTCGGTCAACTTCGCCACCGCCGACACCCGGGCGGCGTTCGCGGCGTTCAACGAGAAGCGCGAGCCGGAGTTCACCGGCGAGTGGGCGCTCGGCTGACGGCGTCGCCGGGTCGACCCCCGATTGCCGTGGGGTCAGCTCGGCCTTACTCCCCCTAAGCCACCACCCGAAGTACCGGCGCTTTCCCCGATGCCGCAGCGTGGCGGTGGTCCTACCGTCGGTGCGGTTCCGGGTGCGGCCCGGACCGACGGGGGGAGGCCCGCATGGAGCGCGACCGGCTGTTCATCGAAGACCTGGCCGACACGGTGGGCGGACTGCGCCCGCCGCCGGTCGCGGCGTCGCAGAGCGACGTCACGACGCAGGCCCTTGGTGAGGAGGGTGACCAGGGCGACGACGACGTGGTCACGACGCAGGCCCTTGGTGAGGAGGGTGACCAGGGCGACGACGTGGTCACCACTCAGGCCCTTGGTGAGGAGGGTGACCAGGGCGACGACGTGGTCACCACTCAGGCCCTCGGTGAGGAGGGTGACCAGATCGAGGACTACGAGGACGTCGACATCGAGGACATCGAGGACCCCGAAGACGCCGAGGACCTCGATGGCGTGGTCACCACCGACGCACTGGGCGAGGAGGGCGACCAGCCGGAGGACGCGCCGGGCGACGTCCCGATCGATCCCGGCTGGGGGACCGGTGAGCCCGTGGTCACCAGCGACGCCATCGGGGAGGAGGGCGACCAGCCCGACGACCAGCCGATCGACTTCCCCGTCGACTCCGGGCCCGGCGACGGCGCGCTCGACCGCATCCTCGACGACGAGTCCTTCGACGAGGAGCCCGAGGCGTTCGCCGACGACTTCGCCGACGAGTTCTCCGAGGACCCGGTCGACGGTCTGGACGCCGGGACCGCGGTCTGACCCCGCGGGCGGCGAGGAGCGCGTGATGGTCGGGATCATCGGCCCGCCCGGCGACCCGCAGGTGGCCTGTGTGGCGTCCGCCCTGCGCCGGCGGGGTGCGACGCCGGCGGTGCTCGACCTCGGCCGGTTTCCCCGGGCCCTGCGGCTGAGCCTGCGTGACGGGTCGCCGGTCGCTGACGGCGTCGACCTGGGTGCCGTCCGGACGTGGTACGTCCGCAGCCTCCCGCTCCCGCTGCCGTTCCGCGTGGTGCAGCCCGACCCGGCGCTGGCGCGGCGCGACTACGCCGCGGGACGCGAGCGCCGCTCGTTCCTGGCCGGCTTCACCGCCGCGCTCGCCGCGGGCGGGGCCGCGCTGGTCAACCCGCCCGAGCGGATGGCGCAGCACTTCCGCAAGCCCGAGCAGCTCGACGCGTTGCGCGCGGCCGGCGTGCCGGTCCCGTCGACGCTGGCCACGAACGACCCGGACGCCGTCGCCGCGTTCGCCGCCGAGGTGGGGGCGGTCGTCTACAAGCCGCTGGCCGGCGGCGGGCGCTGCCGCCGGCTCGCCGCGGCCGACCTCGCGCCCGAGCGCCTGTCGAGCCTGGCGGCGGCGCCGGTGCTGTTCCAGGCCGAGGTGCCGGGCCGCAACATCCGCGTCTACGTCGTCGGCGACGCCGTCGTCGCGGCCTACGAGATCGAGTCCGACGAGCTGGACTACCGCGGAGCCGAGTCCGACGTGCGGCGCACGGACCTGACCGACGCCGAGGACGCGGCGTGCCGGCGGGCCGCCGCCGCGTGCGGGATGCCGTTCACCGGGATCGACCTGCGCCGCCGGCCCGACGGCGGGTTCGCGGTGCTGGAGTGCAACCCGTCGCCGATGTTCGCGGGCATCCAGCACCGCACGGGGGCCGAGCCGGTGTCCGACGCCCTCGCCGAGTTCCTGCTCGCCGGGGCCGGCCGGGCCCTGCCGGCGGTGGTCACGACGTCGTGAAACCTTCCGGCCTGATAGGCCGGCTACCGTTGCTCCGTGCGTCCGGCCGGGGTCCGCCAGCGCTTCGCCGAACTCCGCGAGGAACGGGCGCGGCGCTCCCGGCGCCACCCCGAGCGTCGACCGCGGGCGAGGCCGGCGACGTTCATCGGCCTGTGCGGGCGGCGCTGGTACGACGACCACCCCGTGTCGCGCACCCTGGACGCCTACCACGACGTCCTCCTCGAACTCGACGATCCCGCGCAGCTGCGCACGCACACCGATTTCGAGCGGCGCTGCGTCACCTGCGTCGAGCGGTTGCGGCCCGAGATCGCCGATCTCGCGGAGGTCGCGGGCGGCCTCACCCCCGATGAGGAGGACGCGGCCGGCGGATCGCTGTTGCGGATTCCTCCGATGGCGCTGCTGGGTGAGGTCGACGAGGCGTGCTACTTCCACCTGATCTGCTGGAACGACGCGAACTGCGTCGCCGAAGGGGTGGTGGAGCCGTACCGGGCGGCGCGGGGCATCGCCAACACCGGGCTTCTTCCGACCCCGACGACCGCTTCTCGGGCGGGAGCGCCGTTGTGCCGGGCGCTCACGACACGGGGCTCGCCAGCCCGCGGTACGCCGCGCGGGGGAGGTTGTAGGCGAGGTCGACGGCGGTCTCCAGCGCCTCGTCCTCGTCCAGGCGGTGCTCGGCGACCAGGGTCGCCAGGTAGCCGGCGTCGATGCGGCGGGCCAGGTCGTGGCGGGCGGGGATGGAGACGAACGCGCGGGTGTCGTCGACGAAGCCGGTGGTGTTGTAGAACCCGGCGGTCTCGGTGACGGCCTCGCGGAAGCGGCGCATCCCGTGCGGGCTGTCCAGGAACCACCACGGCGCCCCCAGCCGCATCGCCGGGTAGGCGCCGGCCAGCGGGGCGAGCTCGCGGGAGTAGACCGTCTCGTCGACGGTGAACACGACCAGCCGGAACCGGGGGTCGTGGCCGAAGGCGGTGAGCAGCGGGCGCAGTGCGCGGGTGAACTCGGCGGCCACCGGGACGTCGAAGCCCATGTCGGGGCCGAAGCGGGCGTGCACGTCGGGGTCGTGGTCGCGCAGCACGCCCGGGTGCAGCTGCATGACCAGGCCGTCGTCGCGGCTCATCCGGGCCATCTCGAAGAGCATGTGCCCGGCGAAGGCGTCGGCGTCGCGGTCGTCGGCGCGCCCGGCCAGCGCGTCGGCGTACACGCGGGCGGCGTCGGCGGGCGGGAGCGGGGTGGTGTCGGTGCCGAGGTGGCCGTGGTCGGTGGCCATCGCCCCGGCCGCGACGAACGCCCGCCTGCGTTCGCGCAGCGCCTCCAGGAAGCCGTCGTAGGCGGCGCAGTCGACGTCGGCGAGCGCGGCGAGCCGGTCGACGTCCGCGCGCCAGCCGGGGCGCCGCACGTGCAGCAGCGCGTCGGGGCGGAACGTCGGCACGACCTTCTCGCCCCAGCCCTGCTCGCGCAGGACGGCGTGGTCGGGCAGCGCGGACAGCGGTGAGTCGGTGGTGGCCAGCACCTCGATGCCGAAGCGGTCGAACAGGGCGCGGGGCCGGAAGCCCGGCCGGGCCAGCTGCTCGGCGATCCGGTCGTAGATCGCGTCGGCGGTGTCGGGCCCGGGCCGCACGTCGATGCCGAAGACCTCGACGAGCTCGTGCTCGAGCCAGAACCGGGTAGGGGTGGCGCGGAAGAGGTGCCAGCCGGCGCAGAAGCGCCGCCAGATCTCGCGCGGGTCGGTCACCACCGGCCCGCCCCCGACCGTGCGCACCCCGAGCTCGGCCAGCTGGGCGCCCTGCGAGACCAGCATCCGCAGCAGGTAGTGGTCGGGCACGACGAGCAGGCTCGCCGGGTCGGCGAAGGGCCGGTCGGCGGCCAGCACGGCGGCGTCGACGTGGCCGTGCATGCAGACCAGGGGCAGGTCGCGCACGCGCGCGTAGATCTGGCGGGCGACGGCGCGGGTCGCCGGGTCCGCGGGCAGCGCGCGGTCCTCGTCGAGGAGCAGCGGACGCATTCGACCTCCCGGCATCGGTTGCTGCAAAGGATTGCAAGAGTGACACCGCCAGGGCAAGTCGCATCTCGCTGCGCGCATCCGGACCAGCGGGTTGCGCGGGAAATTGGGGATTGACCGCGACCGCAAACGGTTTCAGACTCTCCCCACGCCGCACCCGGAGCACCGACGGAGGTCACCGTGGCCGTCACGATCAAGGACGTCGCCGCGGCGGCCGGCGTCTCGCAGTCCACGGTGTCGCGGGCGCTGTCGATGCCGGAGCTGGTCAGCCCGGTCACCCGGGCCCGCGTGCAGGCGGCCGCCCGGCGGCTGGGCTACGAGCCCAACCGGGCCGCCCGCGGGCTGATCACCGGGCGCACCGCCAACCTCGGGCTGGTCGTCCCGGACCTGGCCAACCCGCTGTTCGCGGCCGTGGTGAAGGGCGTGCAGGCCGCGGCCCGCGCCGCCGACTACTCGGTCTTCATCGCCGACACCGACGAGGACGCGAGCGCCGAGCCCGGCCTGCTGCGCGCCCTGGCCAAGCAGGTCGACGGCATCGTGCTCTGCTCCCCGCGCTCCCCGGACGCCGAGCTCACCGAGGCGGGCACCGACACCCCGGTCGTGCTGATGAACCGGCAGGTCGCCGGCTACCCGGCCGTCACCGTCGACAACGCCGACGGGATGCGCCAGGCGGTCGAGCACCTGGCCGCGCTCGGCCACCGGCGGGTCTGCTACGTCGCGGGCCCGCGCTCGTCGTGGTCGAACGGGCAGCGCGAGCAGGGGCTGCGCGCCACCGCCGAGGCCGTCGGCGTCGACCTGGTCCACCTGGGCCACTTCCCGCCCCGCTTCGACGGCGGCGTCGCCGCCGCCGACCTGGCCCTCGCCTCCGGGGCCAGCGCGGTCGTGGCCTACAACGACATCGTCGCGCTGGGGCTGCTGAGCCGCCTGGGCGCGCGCGGCGTGGCCGTACCCGACCGGATCAGCGTGCTGGGCTGCGACGACATCCCGATGTCGGCGATGACCCACCCGGCGCTCACCACCGTCGCGGTGCCGCAGCACGAGGCCGGCCGGGCGGCCGTGGCGATGCTGCTGGCCCTGCTCAGCGACGCCGGTCCGACCGCGCCCCAACGCGAGCTGGCCACCCAGCTCGTCGTCCGCGCCACCACGGGTGTCGCCCCCGACCCCGCGGCGCTGACCGACCGCAGAGCCGATCGATCCCGATGAAGGGAACACCACGATGACCGTGCAATGGCGCAAGGCGCTCGCCGCAGGCGGGATCTCGGCACTGCTGGTACTCAGCGCGTGCGGTGCCCCCACCGCGGGCCCCGCGGCCCCGGTGCCGGCCGGGCAGGTGCCCGACCGGCCGTCCGAGCCGGTCACCCTCAACATCCTCGACGTCGCCGGCAACCTGCAGCTGACCCAGCCGATGATCGACGACTTCGTGGCCAAGAACCCCGACATCGTCTCCCGGGTGACCACCGAGAAGGCGACCGCGCCGGAGATGGCCGGCAAGGTCAAGGCCCAGCAGGACGCCGGCCGCCTCGGCATCGACCTGGTCCTCACCGGCACCGACGGCCTGTCCGCCGGCTCCGAGCAGGGGCTGTTCACCCCGCTGCTGCCCGACTTCGCCGAGCGCCTCGGCGGCATGGACGCCTACCTCGAACCGGCCGCGGCGATGCAGGAGCTGGCCGCCGACCAGGGCGTGGTCGTGACCTACTACCCGTCCGGGCCGCTGATCGAGTACGCCCCCGACCGCGTGCCGACCCCGCCCACGACGGCCGAGGAGCTGTTGGCCTACGCCCAGGCCAACCCGGGCAAGGTCGGCTACGCCCGGCCGGCGAACTCCGGGCCGGGGCGCACGTTCCTGATGGGGCTGCCCTACATCCTGGGCGACTCCGACCCGAAGGACCCGGTCAACGGCTGGGAGAAGACCTGGGCCTACCTCGCCGAGCTGGACAAGACGATCCAGTCCTACCCGTCGGGCACCACCGACACGATGAAGAACCTGGCCAACGGCACCTACGACATCGTGGTGACCACCACCGGCTGGGACATCAACCCGCGCGCGCTGGGCACCGTGCCCGCCGACTACAAGGTCGGCACCCTGGAGGGCTTCACCTGGGTCACCGACGCGCACTACGCGGCCGTCCCCAAGGGCGTCTCGCCCGACAAGCAGGCCGCGCTGCTGGCCCTGATCGAGTTCATGCTGACCCCCGAGCAGCAGGCCAAGGCCTACGACTCGGGCTACTTCTACCCCGGCCCGGCGATCAAGGACGTCACGCTGGAGATGGCCCCGCCGGAGAGCCAGCAGGTCATCGCCCAGTTCGGCCGCCCGGAGTACGACGCGCTGATCGCCGAGCACCCGACCGCGACCCCGCTGGCCACCAAGGACATCGTGGCCGCGTTCGACAGGTGGGACCGCGAGATCGGCGGCGGGTCGTGAGCTCGGCCGGAGCGGCCCCACCCGGGCGGTTCGGCGAGCTGCGCCTCGACGGCGTCGGGCGCCGCTTCGCCGGCAAGGACGCGCTGGTCGAGCTGGACCTGACCATCCGCGCCGGGGAGTTCATCGCGCTGCTCGGGCCGTCCGGGTGCGGGAAGTCGACCGCGCTGAACTGCCTGGCCGGGCTGCTGCCGCTGACCACGGGCAGCATCTGGCAGGACGAGCGCCGCATCGACACCCTGCCCGCGGAGAAGCGCGGGTTCGGGATGGTGTTCCAGAGCTACGCGCTGTTCCCGCACATGTCCGTGCGCCGCAACATCGCCTTCGGGCTGCAGATGCGCAAGCTGCCGCGGGCCGAGGTGCGCAGGCGCACCGAGGAGGGGGTGCGGCTGGTGCAGCTGGAGGAGCACGCCGACAAGCTGCCCGGCCAGCTCTCCGGCGGCCAGCAGCAGCGCGTCGCGATCGCCCGGGCCGTCGTCCTGGAGCCCTCGCTGGTGCTGATGGACGAGCCGCTGAGCAACCTCGACGCGAAGCTGCGCCTGGAGATGCGCACCGAGATCCGCCGGCTGCACCAGTCGCTGGGGCTGACCACCGTCTACGTCACCCACGACCAGGAGGAGGCGCTGTCGCTGGCCGACCGGCTGGTCGTGCTGCGCCACGGGCGGGTGCAGCAGGTCGGCACGCCCGAGCAGCTGCACGCGCGGCCGGTGAACTGGCATGTCGCCGACTTCATGGGCTTCCGGAACCTGATGGAGCTGGAGGCCGCGCACGTCTCCGGCACCGGGGTCGACGCCGAGGTCGCCGTCCGCGGCGAAGGGCTGACCCTGCTGGGCACGGCCACCGCGGCGGTGTCGGCGGGCGACCGGGTGGTCGCCGCGGTCCGCCCGGAGGACGTCCTGGTCGTGGAGGACGCCGGCGGCGACAACCGGATCGCGGCCACCGTCGAGGTCGTCGAGTACCAGGGCCGGGAGCTGGCCGTCGAGGTCCGCACCGCCGCCGGGCGGGCGCTGCACCTGCGCACCGAGCGCAGGCTGGCCCCGGGCGACGAGGTCGCCCTGACCGTCGAGCGCGAGCGGCTGCTGGTCTACCCGCTGGCCCCCGGCGAGCAGGCCCCGGCCCCGCTGGTCGACGCGGTGACGACATGAGGGCGACGACATGAGGACGACGACATGAGCCTCACCGTCGAGCGGACCGACCCGACACCCACCGGCCCGCGGGACCCGGGGCTGAGCCACCGGCTGGCCGAGCGCGGGATCGACCGGACACTGCTGCTGCTCCTGCCGGCCGTGCTGTTCGTGGCGCTGCTGTTCGTCTACCCGTTCGGCTACGGGCTGCAGCTGTCCTTCGCCCCGGCCGAGGGTGGCCCGCTGGCCAGCTACGCGGCGTTCTTCTCCGACCCCTACCAGCGCAACACCATCTGGATCACGCTCGGGCTGGCCCTTCCGGCGGCCCTGCTGAACGTGCTGGCCTCGGTGCCGATCGCCTACAAGATGCGCGGGCGGTTCCGCGGCAAGCGGCTGCTGACGATCGTCCTGGTGGTGCCGATCACGCTGGGCACCGTGCTCACCGCGCAGGGCCTGCTGAACTTCCTCGGCCCGGCCGGCTGGTTCAACAAGGCCGTCGTCGGGCTCGGGCTGGCCGACGCGCCGGTGCAGCTGGTCAACAACTACTGGGGCGTGTTCTTCTCGCTGGTCATCACCGGCTTCCCGTTCGCGTTCCTGCTGATCCTGTCCTACCTGTCCGGGATCGACCCGACCCTGGAGCAGGCCGCGGCGACCCTGGGCGCGGACTGGACGCAGCGCTTCCGCCGGATCACCCTGCCGCTGCTGGCCCCCGGCCTGGCCACCACGTTCTGCCTGGCGTTCGTGCTGGCCTTCAGCGTGTTCCCGTCGGCGGTGCTGGTCGGCAACCCGGCGGGGGAGACGCGGGTGCTCGCCCTGGCCGCCTACCAGGCCGCCTACGAGCAGTACGACTACTCGCTGGCCTCGGCGATCGCGATGGTGATGGGCGCGGTGGAGCTGCTGGTCATCGCGGTGGTGCTGCTGTGGCGCTCCCGGCTCTACGCCGGCAGCACGGGAGGGAAGGGCTGATGGCCACCGTGGTGAGCAGGCCGGCGAAGCGCCGGATCGTGGGCACCCCGAGCAGCTGGCTGGTCTGGGGCGTCGTGGCGTTCTTCCTGGTCAACCTGGCCGGGGTGGTCGGCTCGGTGCTGGTGAGCTCGTTCGGCACCCGGTGGTTCGGCACCTGGCTGCCCGAGGGCTTCACCGGCTCCTGGTACGCCTCGGCCTGGCAGGAGTTCGGGCTCTTCGACGTCGTGTGGGTGACGCTGCAGGTGTCGCTGCTGGTCGTGCTGATCTCGGTGCTGATCGGGGTGCCGGCGTCCTACGTGCTGGCCCGCCGCGACTTCCCCGGCAAGAAGATCGTCTACTTCGCGTTCCTGCTGCCGATCCTGATGCCGCCGATCACCTACGGCATCCCGCTGGCCACCGTGCTCTACAAGTACGGCTTCGCCGGCAACGCCTCCGGCGTGGTGCTGGCCAACCTGGTGCCCTCGGTGCCGTTCGTCATCCTGACCATGACCCCGTTCATCGAGCAGATCAACCCGAGCATCGAGTCGGCCGCGCGGATGTGTGGCGCCGGCGTGCGCGCGATGTTCCTGCGGGTGCTCGGGCCGCTGCTGGTGCCGGGCATCCTGGCCGCGGCGATCCTGGTGCTGGTGCGCACGGTCGGGATGTTCGAGCTGACGTTCCTCACCGCCGGGCCCGACTCGCAGACACTGGTCGTGTCGCTCTACTACGCCATGTCGGCGGCCGGGATCAGGGCGCAGCAATCGGTGGACGCGATGGCCGTCATCTACACCTCGACGATGCTGGTGCTGCTGGTGGTCGCGTTGCGCTACGTCAACCCGACGCAGCTGGTCGCCCGGGTGAAGGAGACGCCGGCACCGTGATCATCACCGACGCGCGCGTCATCGTGACCAGCCCCGGGCGCAACTTCACCACGTTGAAGATCGTCACCGACGAGGGGCTGACCGGGGTCGGCGACGCCACCCTCAACGGCCGCGAGCTGGCCGTGGCCGCCTACCTCACCGAGCACGTCGTGCCGCTGCTCATCGGGCGCGACGCCGGCCGCATCGAGGACACCTGGCAGTACCTCTACAAGGGCGCCTACTGGCGCCGCGGCCCGGTCACCATGACCGCGATCAGCGCCGTGGACACCGCGCTGTGGGACATCAAGGGCAAGCAGGCCGGGCTGCCGGTGCACCAGTTGCTCGGCGGGCGCAGCCGCGACGGCGTCACCGTGTACGGGCACGCCAACGGCACCGACACCGACTCCCTGCTGACCGAGGTCGACCGGCTGATCCGCGAGGGCTACCGCGCCGTGCGGGTGCAGAGCGGTGTGCCCGGCCTGGAGAAGGTCTACGGGGTCAGCGACCGCGACGTCTACGAGCCGGCCGACTCGGCCGTGCCCACCGAGACCGTCTGGTCGACCGAGGCCTACCTCGACCACCTGCCCGGCGTGGTCGCCCGGGTGCGCGAGGAGTTCGGGCCCGGCGTCAAGCTGCTGCACGACGTGCACCACCGGCTCACCCCGATCGAGGCCGCCCGGCTCGGCAAGGCGCTCGAACCGTACGCGCTGACCTGGCTGGAGGACCCGGTCCCGGCCGAGCTGCAGTCCGGCTACCGGATCATCCGCCGGCACACCACCACGCCCATCGCGGTGGGCGAGGTCTTCAACACGATCTGGGACTGCGCCGACCTGATCCGCGAGCAGCTGATCGACTACATCCGCTGCAGCGTGGTGCACGCCGGCGGCATCAGCCACCTGCGCCGCATCCACGACCTGGCCGCCCTGCACCACGTGCGCACCGGCGCGCACGGCGCCACCGACATGTCGCCGGTGTGCATGGCCGCGTCACTGCAGCTGGGCATCAGCGCGCCCAACTTCGGGCTGCAGGAGCACATGCCCCACACCGCCGAGACCGACGCCGTCTTCCCGCACGCCTACCGCTACGCCGACGGCTACCTGCACCCTGGTGACGAGCCGGGCCTCGGCGTCGACATCGACGAGGATCTCGCCGCGCGGTACCCGTACAAGGCGGCGTCGCTGCCGGTGAACCGGCTGGCCGACGGCACGCTGCATTCCTGGTGACACCGCGTTCCCGGTGACACCGTGGTGAGAGGACAGCCATGACGACCACCACCGACCTGCTCACGCTGCACCCCGACGACGACGTCGCCGTCGTGCTCACCGACGGGCACGCCGGCGTCCCGGCCGGGCACAAAGTGGCCCGCCGCGCCCTGCCGGCCGGCGCGCTCGTGCACAAGTACGGGCAGGTGATCGGGGTGACCACCGCCGCGGTGCGCGAGGGCGAGCACGTCCACACGCACAACCTGGCGATGCCCGGCGAGCGGCTGCGGGCGGCCGCCCCGCCGGCGCCGCCGGTCCGGGCGACCGGGTCGGTGGACCGCACGTTCCGGGGCTACCTGCGCCCCGACGGGCGGGTCGGCACCCGCAACTTCATCGGGGTGCTGACCTCGGTCAACTGCTCGGCCACGGTGGCCCGCCACATCGCCCGCCGCTTCGAGTTCGAGCAGCTGCCCGGCGTCGACGGCGTCGTCGCGCTCACCCACGGCAGCGGCTGCGGCATGGCCGACCGGGGCCCGGGCTGGGAGGTGCTGCGCCGCACCCTGTCCGGCTACGCCCGCCACCCCAACATCGGCGGGATCGTCGTGGTGGGGCTGGGCTGCGAGGTCAACGACCTGTCGAGCCTGGTCGCCGGGCTCGGCGTGGGCGAGCACGTGCCGGTCTCGTCGTACTCCATCCAGGACGTCGGGGGCACCGCGGCCGCGATCGCCGAGGGCGACCGCCGGGTCCGCGAGATCGCCGAGCGGCTGGCCCGCGACACCCGCACCGAGGTCGGGATGGAGCACCTCGTGCTGGGCCTGCAGTGCGGCGGCTCCGACGGCTGGTCGGGGCTGACCGCCAACCCTGCCCTGGGCGTCGCCTCCGACGCTGTGGTCGCCGCGGGCGGCACGTCGATGCTCGGCGAGACCCCGGAGATCTACGGCGCCGAGCACCTGCTGGCCGCGCGCGCCGTCGACGACGGGGTGGCCGGCGTGCTGCTCGACCGGATCGCCTGGTGGGAGCGCTACACCGCCGACCAGGGCACCACACTGGACGGCAATCCGTCGCCGGGCAACAAGGCCGGCGGCATCACCACGATCCTGGAGAAGTCGCTCGGCGCGGTGGCCAAGGGCGGGCGCGCCCCGCTGGTCGAGGTGGTCGACTACGCCGTCACCCCGACCCGCCGCGGGCTGGTCTTCATGGACACCCCCGGCTACGACCCGGTCTCGGCGACCGGGATGGTCGCCGGCGGGGCCACCCTCATCGCGTTCACCACCGGGCGCGGTTCGGTCTTCGGCAGCCGCCCGGCCCCGACGGTCAAGCTGGCCAGCAACTCGGCGATGGCCGCCCACATGGCCGACGACATCGACGTCGACTGCGGGCCCGTCGTGACCGGCGGCGTCGAGCTCGCCGAGATGGGCGAGCGCGTGCTGGACACGCTGCTGGAGGTGGCCTCCGGGCGGCCCAGCGCCAGCGAGGCGCTCGGCGTGGGCGGCGAGGAGATGGTGCCCTGGCAGCTCGGGGCGGTCCTGTGACCGGTCCCGCGCTGCCCCGGTTGACCGCCGGGACGCTCGACCGGTTGCGGCCGGGCGTGGCCGCGCACCCGCGGCACCCGGACGCCCGGATCGGGATCGTGCACCTGGGTATCGGCGCGTTCCACCGCGCCCACCAGGCCGTCTACACCGAGGACGCGATGGCGGCCGAGGGCGGCGGCGGGTGGGCGGTCCTCGGGGTCACCCAGCGCTCGCGGGCGGTGGTGGAGCAGATGCGCCCCCAGGACGGCTACTACGGCGTGCTCGAAGTGGACGAGGGCGTCGAGTCGGCCCGGGTCGTCGGCGCCGTCGCGGAGGTGGCGTCGGCGCCCGACGAGCCCGAACGCGTCCGCGCCGCGATCGCCGACCCGGCCGTCGGCGTGGTGAGCCTGACCGTCACCGAGAAGGGCTACCGCCGCGGCGGCGACGGCCGGCTCGACCTGACCGACCCCGCGGTCCGCGCCGACCTGCAGCGCCCCGACGCGCCCTCGACGGCGATCGGCCAGTTGGTGCGCGGACTGCAGCGCCGCGCGCGCGATGGCGCTCCGCTCACCGTCGTGTCCTGCGACAACCTCGTCGGCAACGGCGCCGTGCTCGCCGGGCTGGTCGCCGACTTCTGCGCCGCGCTGCCGCCCGCGGAGGGCGGCCCGTTGGCGGAGTGGGTCGCGGCCGCGGTGCGCTTCCCGTCGACCATGGTCGACCGGATCGTGCCGGCCACCACCGCCGACGACCGCGAGCGCGCCGCCCGGCTGTTCGGCGTGCGCGACGAGGCGCTGGTCGTGGCCGAGCCGTTCCGCCAGTGGGTGATCGAGGAGTCGTTCGCCGGCCCGGTGCCGGCCTGGGAGCGCGCCGGCGCCACCCTGACCGCGGACGTGGCGCCCTACGAGGCCGTCAAGCTCCGCCTGCTCAACGCCACCCACTCCCTGCTCGCCTACACGGGCGCGCTCGCCGGCTACCCGACCATCGCCGAGGCCGTCCGCGACGACCGGCTGGCCGCGGCCGCCACGGCGTTCATGGACTCCGACGCCCTGCCCACGCTCGTCGCGCCCGACGGCATCGACCTGGCCGACTACCGCCGCACGGTGCTGCACCGCTTCGCCAACCCCGCCCTGCGCCACCGCACCACCCAGGTCGCCATGGACGGCTCGCTGAAGCTGCCGGTGCGGCTGCTGCCGATCCTGCGCGCGCGGCTGCGCGCCGGGGCGCAACCGCGCTGGGCCGCGCTCGCGCTGGCGGCGTGGATGGCGTACGTGGCCCGTGGTCGCGATGTCCAGGGCCGCCCACTGCCCCTGGACGACCCCCTGGCCGACCGGCTCCGGGAGGCGGCGGCGGGCTCGCGGCGGGGGTTGGCCGAGCGGATGCTCGGGCTCCCGGAGGTGTTCGACGACGAGTTGCGGGACTCGGTGGAGCTGCGCGATCTGCTCGACGAGCACCTGGACGAGCTGCTGGGCGAGGTGCGGCCGAGCGCGAGCGGTCCCTGAGAGCCCGCCTGGCGACGCACACGATCTTCTGGAGGGTTGGCCAGGTGTCTCCGGCGGCGCCTCCGCGTCGGGACTCGCGCCGCGGTCGTTGACCCCGTCGAGAACGAAGTTGTCGTGATCAACAGGGCCTGTGGATCACGACAACCTCGTTCTCGACGGAGTCAGGCGGGGGCGTCGAAGACCTCGTCGCGGGCGGTGGCCACCGCTACGTGGATCGCTCCGGTCAGCACCGCCTCGCCGGCCACCTCCGTGGGTCGTACCGCGGGGTGCACGGGGGCGATGCGGGGGACCGCTCGTTGGATCCGCCCGGCCAGCGCCGCGCCGCCCGCCCGTCCGACGTCGCCGGCCAGCACCACCAGGCTCGGGTCGAGCACCACGCAGATGGCGGCGACGCCGACGGCGAGGCGTTCGCCCAGCTCGTCGAGCAGGGGGTGGTCGGGGAGCGCGGCGGCGGCGGCCACGGCGGCGGCGGGGTCGGTGTCGTCGAGGCCGTGGCGGGCGGCGAGGGCGCAGACGGCGTGCCCGCCGACCAGCGACTGGAACGCGGCCGCCCGCGGGTCGCTGACCACCCTCGGCAGGGACGTGCCCGGCACCGGGAGGTAGCCGACCTCGCCGGCGCCGCCGCTGGCGCCGCGGTGCAGGCGGCCGCCGAGCACGATCCCGATGCCCAGGCCGCGGCTGACCCAGAGCAGGACGAAGTCGTCGGTGCCGGCGGCGCCGCCGTGGGCCTGCTCGGCGAGCGCGGCCAGGTTGACGTCGTTCTCGACGCTCACCCGGCAGCGCAGCCGCGCGCGCAGGGCGGCGGGCAGCTCGGGGCTCCACGCCGGGACGTCGATCGCGAGGTCGACGGCGTCGGTCGCCGGGTCGACGACGCCGGGGGTGCCGATGACCACGGCCTGCAGGCCGTCCTCGGGGACGCCGGCCTCGGCGGTGGCCGCGGACAGCGCCTTGTGCAGGCCGTCGACCAGGTCGTCGGAGCCACCGGGGACGGCGCCGCGCCCGCGCACCGCCCCGGTGATGTCGGCGACGGCGACCGTGATGCCGTCGGGGCCGACGTCGACGCCGGCCGCGTAGCCGACGGTCGGGACGACGCAGTAGAGGGCGGCGTTGGGCCCGCGGCTGCCGGCCTGTGAGCCGACGACCTCGACCAGGCCGCGCGCCTCCAGCCGGGACAGCAGCTGGGAGACCGTCACCTTCGACAGCCCGGTGCGCCCGCCCAGGTCGGTGCGGGTCAGCGGGCCCTCGGAGATCAGCAGGTCCAGGACGGCGCGGTCGTTCATGGCCCGCAGCAGGCTGGGCGTGCCCGGTCGTGACACTCGCGGCTCCTCGGTGGGGCTGGCTGGCGCGTCCGGCCGCGTGGGACGTCCGGATGTGAAGAGTATGCGCCGATCATGGCTGGTGTCTTGCTGTTAGGAAAGTTTCCTATTAGTTTGCCCCCAACTCGCCCGAAGTCCACCGGACGAGACCCACACCACCCGAGCAGTTCCCCCTGGCGAACGGGAGGGCCATGCACATCCGGCACCTGGTGACCGCGCTGTCCGCAGTCACCGTCGTGATCCTGGCGGGATGCGGCGCGCCCGCATCCGAGACACCCGAAGCGGCCGCGCCGTCGACGCTCACGGTCTGGTACATGACCGGATCGCTGCCCGACGACGTGGCCGCCTCGCTCAAGAAGGACTTCGAGGGCTCCCACCCCGGGGTCACCGTCGAGTACCAGGTCCAGCAGTGGGACGGCATCGGCGAGAAGCTGACCACGGCGCTGGCCGGCGACCAGCCGCCGGACGTGCTGGAGATCGGCAACACGCAGGTCGCGCAGTACGCCGCGGCCGGCGGCCTGACCGACCTCTCCGACGCCGTCGGGACCTTCGAGAACAGCGACTCCTGGCTGCCGGGCCTGGCCGAGCCGGGCAAGTGGGAGGGCAAGACCTACGGCGTGCCGTTCTACGCCGGCACCCGCACGGTCATCTACCGCACCGACCTGTTCGAGCAGGCCGGCGTGGCGGTGCCGACGACCTGGGACGAGCTGCTCGCGCTCGGCGAGCCGCTGCGCGCCGCGTTCGGGGCGGGCAACCCCCAGTTCATGCCGCTCTACCTGCCCGGCCAGCAGTGGTACACGCTGGCCAGCCTGGTCTGGGACGAGGGCGGCGAGCTGGCCGTCCCGGCCGGTGAGGGCTGGAAGGGCGCGCTGGCCACGCCGCAGGGCCAGGCCGGCATCGCCCGCTACCAGCAGCTGTACTCGGCGCTGTCGACCGCACCCGCCGACACCGACGAGGCCACGCCGCAGCAGTACGAGATCCTGTCCCAGAGCGGCGCGGCCATGATGATCGGGCTGCCCTGGGAGCTGGCCAGCGCGGTCGAGGCCGCCCCGGAGCTGGACGGCAAGCTCGGCGTGTTCGCGCTGCCGAGCAAGACGGCCGGCAAGCTCGCCCCGCCGTTCGTGGGCGGTTCGGACCTGGCGGTCCCGCTCGGCAGCGACGCGCCCGACCTGGCGAAGGAGTTCATCGGGCTGGTCGCCGGCACCGACACCCAGACCGCGCTCGCCGAGGCGGGGGCGATCCCCAACTCCAGCGCGCTGGCCGGGGTCGCGGCCGACAACGAGGTCCTGCAGACCGGCATCGAGGCGGCCGCCGTCGGTCGCGCCACGCCGGTCGACCCGACGTGGGCGTCGGTGGAGACCGCACCCAACCCGCTGAAGGACATGCTGACCCAGGTGCTGCAGGGCGTCCCGGTGCAGCAGGCCGCCGCGGCGGCGGACGACCTGATCACCGAGCGGATGAGCTCCTGACCGTGCAGCCCGTCACCACCTCGTCACCGGCGGCGCCGCGGCGGCTGGCTGCCCTACGCGCTCGTCGCGCCCAGCGTCCTGGCGCTGCTGGTGCTGCTGGGCTGGCCGGTGGTGCGCGACGTCGCCATCTCCTTCCAGCGCCTGGGCCTGGCCGAGCTGGTCCAGCGCCGCACGGTGTGGATCGGCCTGGAGAACTACCGCGAGGTGCTGGCGGACCCGTTCTTCTGGACCGTCGTCCTGCGCACCGTGGTGTTCACGCTGGTCAACGTGGCGCTGACGATGGTGCTCGGGCTGGCCGTCGCGCTGCTGCTGGCGGCGGTCTCGCGGGCGGTGCAGATCGCGCTGTCGGTGGCGCTGGTGCTGGCCTGGGCGGTGCCGCCGATCTCCGCGACGGTGATCTTCCAGTGGCTGTTCGACACCCAGTTCGGGATCGTCAACCAGGCGCTGACCGGGCTCGGTCTCGACTTCGCCGACCACTCCTGGTTCGCCACCGGGATCTCGACCTTCGGCGTCATCACCGCGCTGGTGGTCTGGCAGGCGATCCCGCTGGTGGCGCTCAGCCTGTTCGCCTCGACGACCGCGGTGGGCCCCGAGCAGTACGAGGCGGCGGCCATGGACGGCGCCGGGCCGTGGCGCCGGTTCACCGCGGTGACCTGGCCGGCGATCCGGCCGATGGTGCTGGTGCTGACGTTCCTGTCGGTGATCTGGGACTTCAAGGTCTTCACCCAGGTCTACGGCATCCGCCAGGGCGGTCCCAACCGGGAGACGGTCACCATGGCGCTCTACGCCTACCAGCAGGGCATCGGCAGCCGGGAGTTCGGCACGGCCGCGGCCATCTCGGTGATCATGATGCTGATGCTGACGGCCGGTCTGGCCTGGTACGCGCGGCTGATGGTGCGCAGCGCGGAGGACGAGCAGTGATCCGCAGGCGCGGCAGCCGCACCCTGGTCAACCTGGTCGGTGTGGCCGTGGCGCTGGTCATGGCCTTCCCCGTCTACTGGATGGCCGCCACGGCGCTCAAGCCCAGCGGCGACATCCTGTCCAGCACCCCGCACGTGCTGCCGTGGCCGGTGACGTTCGAGCACTTCCAGACGGCGGTCACCCGGCCGTTCTTCGTCGACTACCTGCGCAACAGCCTGGTCGTGGTGCTGGCCGCGGTGGTCCTGTCCATCCTGACCGCGGCGCTGGCCGCGCTGGCCGTCGCGCGCCTGCGCTGGCGGGGCAGGCGGGCCTACCTGCTGCTGATCATCCTGGCGCAGACCGCGCCGCTGGAGGCGCTGCTGATCCCGGCGTTCCTGGTGCTGCGCGACGCCGGGCTGCTCAACCGGCTGCCCGCGCTGGTGCTCACCTACTTCATGGTCACCCTGCCGTTCACGGTGTGGACCCTGCGCGGGTTCGTGGCGGCCATCCCCGTCGAGCTGGAGGAGGCCGCGATGACCGACGGCTGCACCCGGCTGGGCGCCTTCCGGCGGGTCGTGTTCCCGCTGCTGGCCCCCGGCCTCGTCGCGACGAGCGTGTTCGCGTTCATCACCGCGTGGAACGAGTTCATGTTCGCCCTGGTGATCATGCAGGAGCAGGACAAGCTGACGCTGCCGGTGTGGCTGGCCACGTTCCGCACCGCGTTCGGCACCGACTGGGGCGGCACGATGGCCGCCTCCACGCTGTTCACCCTGCCGGTGCTGGTGTTCTTCCTGCTGGTGCAGCGCAGGCTGGTGTCGGGGATGTCGGCCGGGGCGGTCAAGGGATGACCCGCGCCCCCGCACCGGAGCCGATGGCCGCGGTCGTGGCCGACGACGAGCTGGCCCGGGCCGCGGCCGGGGTCGTGCTGGCCTCGTTCACCGGCCCGACCGCGCCGCCGTGGGTGCTGCGCGGGCTGGCCGACGGGCTGGCCGGCGTCGTGCTGTTCGGCAGCAACGTCGTCGACCCCGAGCAGCTGGCCCGGCTCTCGGCGACGCTGCGCGCCGAGGGCGACGATCCCGTCATCGCGATCGACGAGGAGGGCGGCGACGTCACCCGCCTCGCGCACGCCACCGGCAGCCCCTACCCGGGCAACGCCGCGCTGGGCGCCGCCGACGACGTCGTGCTGACCCGGCAGGTCTACCGCGCGCTCGGCGCGGAGCTCGCCGCCGTGGGGGTGACCCTCGACCTCGCGCCGAGCGTGGACGTCAACACCGCGGCCGACAACCCGATCATCGGCACCCGGGCGTTCTCCGACGACCCGCAGCGCGTTGCCCGGCACGGGGTGGCCGCGATCGCCGGTCTGCACGACGCCGGCGTCGCGGCCTGCGTCAAGCATTTCCCCGGCCACGGCGCCACCCGCGAGGACTCCCACCTCGCGCTGCCCACCGTCGACGTGGCGCTGGACGTGCTGCGCGAGCGGGAGCTGGTGCCGTTCCGGGCCGCGATCGACGCCGGCGCGCCGTGCGTGATGACCGCGCACATCCGGGTCCCGGAGCTGACCGGGGAGCTGCCCGCGACCCTGTCGGCCGCGGCCCTGCACGGGCTGCTGCGCGTCGAGCTCGGGTTCGACGGCGTCGTCGTCACCGACGCACTGGACATGCACGCGGCCAGCGCGCGGGCCGGGATCGCGGCGGCCGCCGCGGACGCCTTCGTCGCCGGTGCCGACCTGCTGTGCCTGGGCGCCGAGCCCGGACCGGACGGCGTCGCCGCGGCGGTGGCGGCGGTCGCCGAGGCGGTGCGGGAGGGGCGCGCCCCGAGGGAGCGGCTCGACCGGGCCCGGGAGCGGATCGCCGCGCTGCGCCGGGC
>NZ_JAHDTH010000411.1 GCF_018531445.1 Pseudonocardia lacus | reverse complement strand
CGCCGCCCGGCCCGGCCCGGGGGACGTCGCCGCTGGCCGCGGTGGGCGGGCTGCGCGCCGCGCTGGTGAACAACGGCGCCTCGGCCGCCGACGCCGGCCGGCTGGCCCGGATGCTGGGCGGGACCGAGCGGCGGGCCCAGCTGGTCGCGCTCACCGGCGACCGCTGGGGCGGCACCACCCGCGCCGGCGGCGTCCTCGTCGTCCTGGACGGCGCCCCCGGGCGCTACCTGCTCACCCGCAGCACCGGCGAGGACGGCGTGGAGTGGACGACCGTCGCCCCCACCGACGACCGCCGCCTGCGCCACCGGCTGGGCGAGCTGCTGGCCGGGGCGGTCCCCCGGGACGCCGCCGCGGCGGACGCGCTGCCGGCCTGACCCACCCCGCGGCCGGTCCCGAGGGGTGGCCGGGCACACGTCGACCCCGCCGGCTCCCCCGAGCCGACGGGGTCGACCTCTCCCCCCACGTCAGCCGCTCGCGGGTTCCCCACCCGCGCGAACGACCTCCGATCATGTGGTCAGGCGGGCCCCACCTGCCGCCGCCCGGCCGCGGCACCGGCCACGCCGGCCACCACGGTGACGATGCCGAGCAGGATCGCGACCAGCCCGAGCCCGCCGACGAGCAGCCCGACGACCGCGGACACGCCACCGACGGCGAGGCCGGTGCGGGCGATGGCGGCGCCCTGCTTGCCGCGCGTCAGGTAGCGGGCCGCGCCCGCGGTCAGCAGGATCGCGATCAGGCCGCTCAGCGGCGCGAGGACGGCGTCGAACGGCAGCACGGCGATGGCGATGTCGTCGACGAACTGGGCACCGGCCCCGGCCAGCAGGACCGACCCGGTGCTCACCGCCGTCGACGTGCTCAGCGAGGTGGTCATGGCACTCATCGTCGCCCGGCCGAGGACCCCGGGTATCGGGGATGACCCCGAGCGCGACCCCGGTCGCGGGGACTACTCGGCCTCGGGGTCGACGTGCATGGCGCCGACCGCGTTGCCGTCCGGGTCGGCGAGCCAGGCCAGGGTGCCGACGCCGGCGATGGTGGCCGGCTCGGCCAGCACCCGCCCGCCGCTCGCCCGGGCGGCCCGCAGCACGGCGGGCAGGTCGTCGACGTCGAAGGTGCCCTCCAGACCGAGCATCCGGCCGCCGGGCAGCAGCTCGCGGCGGCGCTGCAGGGCGCCCCGCACCTGGCTGTCGGCATCGGCGGAGCCGGTGCGGATGTGGAAGAAGCCGGGCGGACCCCACGGCTCGAAGGCCCAGCCGAAGGTGGCCGCGTAGAACCGCTGGGCGGCCGGGACGTCGGTGGCGTTCAGCGCGAAGTGGCGCAGGACGGAGCTCATGTCGTTCAGGATGGGCCCGTCTCGGCTGGCGCACCGTCGTTCGGACGGCGGAAACTGTCGCGGATGCGTCAACCGACCGACGACGACCTGCTGGCCCGGTCCTTCTCGGTGACCATGCCCGGCGGGGCGTTCGCGCTGCCCACCGAGCCGGGGTGGCACCAGCTGGTGCACGCCGCGACCGGGTCGATGCGGGTGGAGACCGGCGGCGCGCTGGGTCCTGGCCGAGCGGAGGTGCGGGTGCTGCCGCCGCACCGGGCACTGTGGCTGCCCGACGGCTGGCGCGCCCGCGTCGTCGTGCACCGGCGGGTCGCCCTGCGCACCCTGTACCTCGCCGGCCCACCCCGGCTCGCCGCTCGACCGACCGCCGTCGACGTGGCCCCGCTGCTGCACGAGCTGATCCTGCAGGCCGTCCGCGACAGCCCGCTGCGCCGCGACCGCCCCGCGCACCGCAGGCTCCTGGAGGTCCTCGGCGACCGGCTCGCCCTCGCCCCGTCCGCCCCCGAGGTCCTCCCGCTCCCCACCGACCCCCGCGCACTCGCCCTCGCCGACGCCCTCCGCGCCGACCCGGCGACCACGCTCCCGCTGCGCGCACTGGCCGAGGGCGCCAGCATCCGGACCCTGGAACGGCTGTTCCTCGCCGAGACCGGCCTGACGATCTCCCGCTGGCGGCAGCGCCTGCGCCTGCTGCTGGCGACCGAACTCCTCGCCGCGGGCGAGCCGGTCACGGCGGTGGCGCTCGCCGTCGGCTACGCGACACCGAGCGCCTTCACCGCCATGTACCGCACCCACCTCGGCCACCCCCCGTCGAGAACGAAGTTGTCGTGATCAACAGGCCCTGTTGATCACGACAAGTTCGTTCTCGACGGGGGCGGTGGGCGGCGATTGGACGAGAGCCGCTTTCGTGCGACGGGGTTGGACGAAAGCCGCGCTCGTCCGACGAAACGATCTCC
This sequence comes from Pseudonocardia lacus, assembly GCF_018531445.1. Taxonomy (GTDB): domain Bacteria; phylum Actinomycetota; class Actinomycetes; order Mycobacteriales; family Pseudonocardiaceae; genus Pseudonocardia; species Pseudonocardia lacus. The sequence goes on along the minus strand of NZ_JAHDTH010000411.1, from coordinate 257 downwards.
CTGCGCGGGTACGCCCGCGGCCGGGTTGGACGAAAGCCGCGCTCGTGCGGCCGGGTTGGGCGAGAGCCGCGCTCGCTCGGTGAGACGCAGCGCTGGCGTGGCCTCGCAGCGCTGGCGTGGCCTCGCAGCGCTGGCGTGGCCTCGCAGCGCTGGCGTGGCCTCGCAGCGCTGGCGTGGCCTCGCAGCGCGCCGGCGGGTTGCGAGCCCACACCCGGTGCTGCGAGGACGCCGGTTGGGGTGGTCGCGCAGCGCTGGTG
>NZ_JAHDTH010000410.1 GCF_018531445.1 Pseudonocardia lacus | reverse complement strand
GGTGCAGCGCGGCCAGCGTGCCGGCCGCTCCCCCGCACTGCGCCGGCAGCCCGGCCAGCACGGTCGCCAGGCCGATCCGGGCCCGGTCGATTCCGGCCGCCCAGCCCGCCGCGACCAGGCCGAACGTGGTCGGCAGCGCCTGCTGGCCGAGCGTGCGGGCGATCATCGGGGTGTCGCGGTGGGCCGCGGCCAGCGCGGCGGCGGCGTCGGCCGCGCCGAGCAGGTCGTCCAGCAGCACCTCGCCCGCCCACCCGGTGAGCAGCACGGCCGCGGTGTCCATGACGTCCTGGCTGGTCGCCCCGGGGTGCACCGAGGCACCGGCCGGACCGGCCGCCTCGCGCAGCATCCGGACCAGCGGGATCACCGGGTTGCCGCCCTCGACGGCCTGCCGGCCGAGCTCGGCGGTGTCGACGTCCATCGCCGCGGCGGCGGCCTCGATCGCCTCGGCGTCGGCGGCCGGGACGATGCCGTGCTCGGCCGCGGCGTGGGCCAGCGCGACCTCCACCGCGACCAGCGCGGCGACCCACGCCGCGTCGTCGAGCCGGGCGGTGACCCGGTCGGCCCCGAACAGGGGATCGAGGAGGGCGCTGCTCATGGGGCGTCACCGTACGCGGGTGATCCGCGCGGTCCGGCCGGAGCAACCGGTACCGATGATCGTCGGTATCCCGGCCGGACAAACGGAAGATCAGCCGGTGGCGTCCCCGGCGTCCCGGCCGAGCACGACGGGCAGTTGCTTGAGCCCGCGCACCAGCGTGCTGCGCCGGTGCACGAGCTCGTCCGGGTCGACGGCCAGCGCGATGTCGGGCCGGCGGGCGATCAGCGCGCCGATCCCCTCCTGGCCCTCGATGCGGGCCAGCTGGGCGCCCAAGCAGTGGTGCAGGCCGTGGCCGAACGCCACGTGCCCGGAGGCGTCGCGGTCGACGCGCAGCTCGGCCGGCTCCTCGGTGTGGCGCTCGTCGCGGTTGGCCGCGGCCAGCGACAGCACCACCACCGAGCCCGCCGGGATCACGACACCGCTGTACTCGACGTCCTCGGCGGCGAACCGGGCGGGCGTCGTGTGCACCGGGGAGTCCCAGCGCAGGAACTCCTCCACCGCCGAGCCGATCAGCTCGGGCCGCTCGCGCAGCAGGGCCAGCTGGTCGGGGTGGGTGAGCAGGGCCAGCAGGCCGTTCCCGATGAGGTTGACCGTGGTCTCGTGCCCGGCGATCAGCAGCATCATCGCCATGGCCACGAGCTCGGGCTCGGACAGCCGGTCGTCGTCCTCGGCGACCTGGATCAGCGCCGAGATGAGCGCGTCGTCGGGGTTCTCCCGCTTGGCGGCGATCAGCTCGGACAGGTAGCCGTAGAGCCTGGCCGAGGAGTCGTTGGCCATGCCCTCGGCCCGGTCGGCCGCGTCGACCATGTCGTTGGACCAGGCCGCGAAGTCGTCGCGGTCCTCGGCCGGCACGCCCAGCAGCTCGCAGATCACCAGCACCGGCAGCATGAACGCGTAGCGCGACATCACGTCGACGGCGCCGTCGGCGGGCAGGCCGTCGATCAGCTCGCCGGCGATCTGGGCGACCCGGGGGCGCAGCGCCTCCATCCGGCGCAGCGTGAACGAGCGCGAGACGAGCTTGCGCAGCCGGGTGTGCTCCGGCGGGTCCATCAGGATCATCATCGGGATGGGGGCGACCGGCTTGTCGGCCCGCTGCTCGGGGGGCAGCGTGTAGCGCCAGTCCTTGCTGAGCCGCTGGTCGGCCAGCGCGGCGCGCACGTCCTCGTAGCGGCTGAGGAACCAGACCTCTCCGTCGCCCATCCGCACCTTGCGCACCGGGTGCTCGGCGAGCAGCCCGGCGTAGGCGGGGTACGGGTCGCGCCAGAAGGCGCCCTCGAAGAGTTCCAGTGTGGTGGTGGTCACCGTGCTCCTTCGTGGATCGGTTCAGTGAGCAGGAGCTTACGTGCGGGGTGGCTGCGCCGCCGTGAGCGCGAGCCGGTCGGGACGCAGGGCGGACGCGGCGACGGGCACGTCGGCGGGCACCGGCCCGCCGGTGATCACCGCCGCGCCGAGCGCCGCGAGCGCCGGGGACGACTCGATGCCGAACCCGCCCTGCGCGGCGAAGAACCAGAACCCCGGGTGCCCGGGCCACGCCCCGACGACCGGGCGCCGGTCGGCCACGAACGAGCGCAGGCCCGCCCAGCTGGTGCGCACCGAGCGCAGCCCGAGCCCCGTGGCCGCCTCCACCCGCTCCAGCGCCGTGGCCACGTCGAGCTCGTCGGGACGGGCGTCGGAGGGCTCGACGGGCGTCTCGTCGCCCGGGCTGCACAGCAGCGCCGGGCCGGCCGCGGTCGTCTCGGACTTGAAGTAGAACCGCTCGGCTGCCTCGCAGACCATCGGCAGCACCGGTTCGGGGCCGCGCAGCCGGGCGGCGTCGGGCACCGCGACCACGGCGATCGTGCGGCGCAGCGGGCGCAGCCCCAGCCGCGGCACGCCCGCCATCCCGGCCACCGCGTCGGCCCAGGCGCCCGCGGCGTCGACGACCTCGGCGCAGTCGATGACGACGTCCGCGCCGCCGGTGCCGGCCCGCACGCGCCACCCGCCCGCGACG
>NZ_JAHDTH010000409.1 GCF_018531445.1 Pseudonocardia lacus | reverse complement strand
CAGGACTCCGGCTCCGGGTTCGGCGGCGGGGCGATGGCCGACGCGCTGCGCCGGGCCGGGCTGGCGCCGGAGAAGAAGTAGCGGCCGCCCGGGGCCGGACGAGCAGCAGGGCGTGCCGCTGGTGCAGCACGCCCTGCGCGGTGGCCGGCCCGCGGCCGTGGCTCGGGTGGTGGTGGCTCGGGTGGTGGCCGGCGCCTCGCCGGCCAACCCGCACTCGGTGATCGAATACCGACCGTAACCGGTGTCACACCGCAGGCCAATAGGCCGTTCCGCTGATTGATGGATCGGTGCGCGGCACACGGCGGACGCTGCTGGTCGTTGCTCCTGTTGGCGGGCTCCCACCCGGCCCGCGCCCCCGGCATGATCGGCGGTCGACGGCGTCGGCGCGGGGGCCGGCGCGGGGCGGGGGCGGTTGGTGGGATCGGTCGACGGGCGCCGCGCGCTGCCGGCCGTGCTGGTGCGGGCGCTGCGGATGGTCCGCTCGGCCGCCCCCCGCGACCTCGTCGTCGTCGCCGTCCTGCAGTTGGTGCAGGGCGGTGCCGTGCTGGGGCTGCTGCTCGCGGTGAACGCGGTCCTGGAGGTCGTGCTGTCGTCGGCGGGCTCCCCGGCCGCGGCGCTGCCGCTGGTCGTGGTGCTGGCGCTGCTGCTGGCCGCGGGCGGGGTCGCCGGGGCGCTGGTGGCCGAGCGCAACCAGCTGCTCTCGGAGGTCGTCGCCCAGCACGTGCAGCGCCAGGTGCTGGGCGTGGCGGCGGCCATGCGCTACCGCGCCTTCGAGACCCCCGAGCTGCACGACCGCCTCGACCGCGCCTCCCGGCAGGCGGCGCTGGGCCCGATCGCGGTGGTGCAGGGGTCGGTGACGCTGGCCGGCGCCCTGGTCACCGCGGCCGGGGCGACCGCGGCGCTGGTCGTGTTCCACCCCCTGCTGCTGGCGCCCGTGCTGCTGGCCGCGGTGCCCTCGGTGCTGGCGTCGGGGCGGATCGGGCGGCTGCAGGCGGGCTTCGTCATGGACACCACCCCGGCCGAGCGCGAGCGCGGCTACCTGGCCCGCACCCTGTCGTCCCGGGACGCGGCCAAGGAGGTGCGGCTGCTCGGGCTGGGCCCGCACCTGCTGCAGCGCTGGCAGCGGCTGTCCGACCGGCGGCTCGCGCAGCTGCGCCGGGTCACCCGCCGCCAGCTGGTCGCCACCGCCGTCGGCGCCGTCGGATCGGCGCTGCTCCTGGGCACCGCACTGGCGCTGCTGATCGCGCTGATCGCCGCCGGTGCCCTGGACGCCGCCGACGGCGGTGCCGCGGCGGCCGCCCTGCTGCTGCTCGGCCAGCGGGTGCAGTCGGCCGGGGTCTCGGTCGGGATGCTCGTCGAGGTGGCCCCGTTCCTGCGCGACCTGGAGGCCCTGCTCGCCGGCGCGGAGCACGACCGCGCAGCCCGCCCGGGCCGACCCGCGCCGGCCGGGTTCGCGCGGCTCGTCGTCGACGGCGTCACCTTCACCCACCCCAGCGGGCGGCAGCCGGCGCTGCGCGACGTGTCGCTGACCGTCGAGGCGGGCGAGGTCGTCGCGCTGGTCGGGGAGAACGGCTCGGGCAAGACGACGCTGGCCACCCTGCTGGCCGGGCTGCACCGCCCCGACCGCGGGCGCATCCGCTGGGACGACGTCGACCTGGCCGACCTCGACCCGGCCACCGTGCACGACCGGATCGCGGTGCTGTTCCAGGACTTCCAGCGCTTCGCCCTGCCCGCCCGCGACAACATCGGGTTCGGCCGGGTGCAGCGGCGCGACGACCTGGCCGGCATCCGGGCGGCCGCGCTCGACGCGGGGGCCGACGCGGCGCTGGCCGCGCTGCCCGACGGGTACGACACCGTGCTCGGGCCGGAGTTCGCCGGCGGCTCGGACCTGTCCGGCGGCCAGTGGCAGCGCGTGGCGCTGGCCAGGGCGTTCTTCCGGGACGCGCCGCTGGTGATCCTGGACGAGCCCACCGCGGCGCTCGACCCGCCGGCCGAGCGCGCGCTCTTCGACGCCGTCCGCGCGCTGTTCGCCGGGCGCACGGTGCTGCTGATCTCGCACCGCTACCCGAGCGTGCGCGCGGCCGACCGGATCGTCGTGCTGCACGAGGGCCGGGTGGTGGAGACCGGTACCCACGACGAGCTGGTGGGCGCGGGCGGGCGCTACGCCGCGCTGCACGAGGCCCAGGTGGCGCTCTACGGCGTGTGAGACCCCTGGCCCGCCCGGGCCGCCAGCCAGCGGTGCAGGTCGGCGACGCCGTGGAAGGAGCCGTCGACGACGCCGTCGACGACGGCCGTGTACGTGGGGTAGGCGTCGACCAGGTAGCCGCCCAGCAGGGGGTTGTCCGGGCGCGGCGCGAGCAGCACCCGCAGCTCGCCGTCGGGCACCCGGGCGAGGAGGTCGGCCGCCGCGACGCGGTCGCCGTCGATCACCGCGTAGGTCTCGACCCCGTCCGCGGCGGCCCGCCGGGCCAGCTCGGCGAAGTGCGGCAGGTGGTCGTGGCAGGAGTCGCAGGTGGGGGAGAAGAAGCCCAGCAGCGCCGTGCCCGGGGCGCCGCTGACCTGCTCGCCGTCGGGGGTGCCGGCGCTGAAGCGGGGTGCGGGCGCGCCCGGGGGCAGCCCGCCG
>NZ_JAHDTH010000408.1 GCF_018531445.1 Pseudonocardia lacus | reverse complement strand
GGACCCGTCGTCGCCCACGCCGCCCGCACCGCGGCGGCCGCCGTCGCGGCCGGCGACCCCACCCTGCTGCCCACCGACGGCAACCCGCTGGCCGACGTGCTGGCCGAACTGCACCACCGAACGGAGGCGACCCTCTTTGCGTCGTAAGCACCGTGACGACCTGCTCACCGCCCACGTCCACAGCCCGCTGCCGGCCGGCCCCGCCGGCCCGTTGCGCGTCGGCATCGGCGGCCCCGTCGGCGGCGGCAAGACCGCGCTGGTGGCCGCGCTGTGCCGGGCGCTGCGCGACCGGATGTCGATCGCCGTCGTGACCAACGACATCTACACCACCGAGGACGCCGACTTCCTGCGCCGCCACGGCGTGCTGCCCGACGAGCGGATCCGCGCGGTGCGGACCGGCTGCTGCCCGCACACGGCGATCCGCGACGACATCACCGCCAACCTCGACGCCGTCGACGAGCTGGTCACCCGGCACGACCCGGACCTGGTGCTGGTGGAGAGCGGCGGGGACAACCTGACCGCCACCTTCAGCTACGGCCTGGTGCACGCGCAGATCTTCGTGCTCGACGTGGCGGGCGGCGACAAGGTGCCGCGCAAGGGCGGCCCGGGGGTCACCCGCTCGGACCTGCTGGTGATCAACAAGATCGACCTGGCCGAGCTGGTCGGCGCCGACCTGGAGGTCATGCGCCGCGACGCCGCCGCGGTCCGGGGCGAGCGGCCCACGGTGTTCGTGTCCCTGCGCGAGCAGCCCGACGCCGGGCCCGTCGCCGACTGGATCACCGGCCTGGTCGCCGCGCGCCGCGGATGAGCGCCCCCGGCCGCACCGCCCTCACCGCCGCCGCGGCGCTGCGCGTCGGACCCGCCCCCGGCCGGCAGCGGCTGAGCTGGTCGCAGGCCTGGCCGGTGGTCGTGCGGGCCACCGGCGCCGACCGGGTGCACCTGGTGCACGGGGCGGGCGGCCCGCTCGGCGGCGACGACTTCTCGCTCGACGTCGAGGTGCTGGCGGGCGCGTCGCTGTGCGTGCGCAGCGCGGCGGTCACCCTCGTCCAGCCCGCGGGCGCCGCCGCGACGGCCCCGGCCCACTGGCGGGTGGCGGCCGAGGTCGGTGGGGGCGGATGGCTGGACTGGGCGCCGGAGCCGACCGTCGTGTGCGACGGCGCGGCCATGTGCTCGCGGCTGCGGGTGCGGCTGGCCGCGGACGCCGGAGCAGTGCTCCGCGAGCAGGTGGTGCTCGGGCGGCACGGCCAGCGCGGCGGGCGGCACCGCGGCGAACTGGTGGTCGAGGTCGGGGGCGAAGCGCTGCTCGCGCACACCACGGAACTGGACGGTGCCGACGACGTGCTGCGCGGGCCCGGCGGCACCGCGGGCTCCCGGGCGGTGGGCACGCTCCTGCTGGCCGGGTACGCCGCGGTGGCACCGGCACCGCAGCACCCGGCGGGCGAGGCCCCGGGGGTGCGCTGGGCCTGGACCGAGCTGGCCGGGCCGGGCCGGCTGCTGATCGCCGTGGGGGAACCGGGGGCGGTGGGTGCGCAGCTCGACCGGCAGACCCCGCCGCGCCCAGCGGGGCCTCAGCCGTCGTAGGCGACGGGGTGGCGGGGCTCGTACAGCGTCATCTCGCCGGCCCCGGGCACCTCCATCGAGATCGTCAGCCCCCACCCGTCGTCGCGGACGGGACGGGTGAAGCGCGCGCCCCGCGTGGTGAGCTCGGCGACGGTGCGCTCGACGTCGTCGCACATCAGCGTCACCTCGTGCCGGGCGGGCGCGCCCGGGGCCGGGGGACCGGCCGGGTGCGCGGCCAGCTCCGACGGCCCGGTCCCGAAGATGAGCCAACCGCCGCCGGCGTCGACCGCCGGGAAGCCCAGCACGTCGCGGAAGAACGTGCGGGCGGCGTCGGCGTCCTCGGCGTGGACCAGTGCGTGCACTGCGGTGATCACGTCACGGAACGTAGTGGACGCATCGCGTCCCAGCGTTACACCGATCGGACCAACGGTAGCGCGATCAACGGCGAGTTGGTCCCGTAGCACAGCACACCGACAGTGCCCGCTCCTCGACCGCCGCGGGCGGCCGGTGCTCCCCAAGCGGCGGGTTGTCCACAGCTCGGGCAGGAGCCCCTGGTCGGGGTGGGCGACCCCGCCCACCATCGACGCGAGGGCCGCGTGCCGGCCGTCGCGCCCGGCACGGGCGCCGGGAGCGGGGGAGCGGGCTGTGGTGGGAAACGCGATGATCGGGAACGCGGTGGTTGTCGGCGCGGTGGTTGTCGGCGCGGCTGCCGGCTGGTCGGCGGGGTGGCTCGCCCGCCGGCTGCTCGCCCGGCTCCGGCGCGGGGTGGTGCTGCGCCGGCCCTGGTGCGAGGCGGTGGTGGCCGTGTCGTGGGGTGCCGTCTGCCTGGGTTGGGCGGGCGGAGCGCTCCCGGCGGCCCGGGTGCCGGTGCTGCTCGGGCTGGGCTGGCTCGGTGCCGCGGTGGCCGCGGTCGACCTGCGCCACCGCCGCATCCCCGACGCGCTCACCCTCCCGGCGCTGCCGGTGGCCCTGCTGTGCGCGCTGCCGCTCGGCGCCGACGGGGCCGTGCGGGCGCTGGGCGGGGCGGCGTTGGCCGCTGGTGCCCATGCGGCGGTCCACCTGGCCTCGCGGCGGGCGCT
>NZ_JAHDTH010000407.1 GCF_018531445.1 Pseudonocardia lacus | reverse complement strand
CCGCGACCGTCGTCGCCGCGGTCCCGGCGAGGCGGGCGGACCCCGCGGCCGACCCGCGCGCGACCGGGTTCGGCTTCGGGGTCCCGCTGCGCCCGCGGATCGGTGTGGGCCAGGCCGTGGCGACCGCGCTGGTCCGCGTGCGCGGCCGGGCCGTCGCGGCGGGCGACGAGCCGCCGGAGACCGACGACCGGACCGTTCCCCGGTGGCAGGCGCTGCCTGTCGCGGGCCGGGCGGCGCGTATGCCGGGTGAGGGCTGCGGCTGCGGAGGTGTGGCGTGACCGTGCACGTGGGGGAGCTGGCGAGCCAGGTCGAGGTGCAGGGCGTCGCCCGGCCACCGGAGCCAGGTGCGGCCGCGGCTCGACCGAAGGCCTGGGACGAGCAGCAGCGCCATCGCGAGCTGTGCGAGGAGCTGGCCGCGCTGCGCGCCCGGACCGCCGGGGGTGGGTTCGATGGCTGACGCCGCCCCGGCCTTCGCGTCGACGGCCCCCGTCCTGTCGGTCGGCGGCACCCGCCGCCCCGAGCTGGCCCGCGACCTCGTGCGCCTGGACGTCGAGGAAGACGTCGAGGGCCTGTGCCGGTGCACGGTCCACTTGCTGGCCGCGGCCCCGATGGCACGGCCCAGTGGCGACGTCGTCGAGCACCTGGCCGGTGACACCCTCGACTTCGGCAAGCCCCTGCAGGTCTCGCTCGGCCCACCCGGGATCGAGCGGATCGTGTTCACCGGTGCGGTGTCGGCGCTGGAGGTGCAGTTCGCCGAGGGCGACGTGCCCACCGTCGTCGCGTACGCGGAGGACGCGCTGATGCGACTGCGGCTCACCCAGCACAGCGAGACCTGGGAGGACGCCGCCGACGCCGACGTCGCCCGGGGGATCGCCCGCCGGCACGGCCTCACCCCGCTCGTCGCGGCCGACGGGCCGACCTACGAATTCGTGCAGCAGGCCAACCGCAGCGACCTGGCGTTCCTGCGCGAGCGCGGCCGCCGGATCCAGGCCGAGGTGTGGGCCACCGACGGTGCCCTGCACTTCGCCACCCGCGACCAACGGCCGGGCACCCGCGTGACCCTGACCCGGGGCAGCGACCTGATCGAGGTCACCGCGCGGGCCGACCTCGCCGAGCAGTGCACTGCCGTGCACGTGTCGGGCTACGACGCCACCACGCGCGAGGCGATCGAGACCCTGGCCCCGGCGTCGACGGTCGACGCGGAGATCAGCGGTGGCCGGACGGGCCCGGCGACGCTGCGCCGGGCCTTCGGCGACCTGGCGGGCCGCAGGGTGCGCGACGTCCCGCTGACCCCCGCCGAGGCGACGGCTCTGGCGCGGGCCGAGATGCTGCGCCGCTCCCGGCGGTTCGTGCAGGTCCGGGGCACGACCGCCGGGACGCCGCAGCTGGTCGTCGGCAGCCGGGTGACGCTGGCCCGCTGCGGGCGCCCGTTCGACGGCGACGGCTACTACGTCACCCGCGTCCACCACAGCTTCGACCTGGCCCGGGGGCTGCGCACCCGGTTCACGGCCGAGCGCGCCACCGTCAACGCCGGCTGAAGGAGGACCGATGCACCAGCAGCTCCACTTCGGCCTGTACCCGGCGCTGGTCACCGACATCGTGGACCCGGACCGGCAGGCGCGCGTGCAGGTGCGCTACCCGTGGCTGGGGGAAGCGGGGGAGTCGGTGCGCGCCTGGGCGACGCTGCTCACCCCCTACGCCGACGACGACCAGGGCTTCGTCGCGCTGCCGGCCGTCGGCACCCAGGTCGTGGTCGGCTTCGAGGCCGGCGACCTGCACCGCCCCTACGTCGTCGGGTCGTGCTGGAACGGCCGCGAGATGATGCCGGTGACCCCGACCCGGCCCAACGACCGGCGGGTGCTGAAGAGCCGGTCCGGCGCGATCCTGGAGTTCGACGACAACGCCGCCGGGGCTCGGGTGACGCTGGCCACGGGCAGCGGGCACCGGGTGGTGCTCGACGAGGGCGCGCGCACCGTCCAGGTCTCGCACTCCGACGGCTCGACCGTGACGCTCGAGGCCTCGGGCGCGATCACGGTGCGCGCCAACGCCACCGTCGACGTGCACGCCTGCTCGCTCAACGTGCACGCCCCGACCGCCGTCTTCGACGGCACGGTCACCTGCACCACGATGACCGCGTCGGTGGCCGTGGTCTCGCCCAGCTACACCCCCGGCGCCGGGAACGTCTGGTGACCGCCGCCGCCCTGACCCGCGTCGGCCACGAGTGGCGCCTCGTCGCGCCGTGGTGGTACTGGCCGCTGCTCGACGGCGACCCGGCGCCCGGACCCGACGACGCCCGCCGCGCAGTGCGCGTGACCCGTCCCCAGCTGCAGAAGTACGACGACCCGAACCTGGTCAACACCTTCCTCGCCGCGCCCCAGCAGCGGCTGGCGTTCGTCGACCCGACCGACCGGGTGGCCACCGTCGGCACCGGGATCGGCACCTTCCCCGGGCCGCTGACCCTCGGGCCGCGCAAGCTCTACCTCGCCTCCCACCACCGCCAGTACCTCGTGGTGTGCGCGCTGCACTGCGACACGGCCGGCTTCCCGCACGCACGCCGCGACGACGTGTGCGAGGCCGGGTTCGTCGTCCGCCGTCGCGCCGCGAACGTCCCCGGCGGCCCGGACGGCCCGACGGCCGCCGCGCTGCGCCGCTGGGCCGCCGCCCGCCGCAAGCTGGCGGTGACCCAGCGCCGCCTGCACGCCGCCACCGGGCTGCGCCG
>NZ_JAHDTH010000406.1 GCF_018531445.1 Pseudonocardia lacus | reverse complement strand
GGCACTGCGCCGCCGCACCCCGCGGGAGGACCGGGGGTGACGGCTCGCCGGGTGCTGGCCGGGCTGGCGGTCGCGCTGGCCGTGACGGGAGCGGTCGCGGTGACGGGGGCGGTCGCGTCCTCGCCACCGGGGCCGCACCGGGCGCTGCCCGGGGCCGTGGCGCCCGCGCCGTCCGCCGCACCCGGCCCGCTCGGCCGGTCGACGCCGGTCCGGCTCGACATCCCCGCGATCGACGTGCACAGCGGTCTGCTCGGGGTGGGCCTGGACCCCGACGGCACCATCGAGGAGCCGCCGCTGGACTCCCCCGACGCCGGCTGGTACGTCCACTCCCCCACGCCGGGTGAGACCGGCCCGGCCGTGCTGCTGGGGCACGTCGACTCCGCCCGCACCGGCCCCGGCGTCTTCCACGACCTGGCCGCGCTGCTGCCCGGCGACGGGATCAGCGTGCTGCGCGCCGACGGCAGCACCGCCGCGTTCGCCGTGGACCGCGTCGAGCGCCACCCGAAGGCCGAGTTCCCCACCGACGAGGTCTACGGCGACATCCCGCACGCCGGGCTGCGGCTGATCACCTGCGGTGGGGCGTTCGACCGGGGTACCGGGCACTACCGCGACAACGTCGTGGTGTACGCCAGTGCGGTGACAGCCGCGTGAGTCCGCCGTCGTTCGAGGCGTTCGTGCTGGCGACCGGGCCGGAGCTGGTGGTGTTCGCGCGCCGGCTCACCCTCGACCACCACCGGGCCGAGGACATCGTGCAGGACGTGCTCGCCCGGCTGGGGCTGTCCTGGTCGCGCCTGGGCGCCGTGGCCGACCTGCGCGCCTACGCCTACAAGGCGGTGCTGAACGACTTCCTGTCCTGGCGGCGGCGCCTGTCGTCGGGGGAACGGCCGTGGGCCGACCCCGGCGCCCGGCTGCGCGCCGCCGCCCCGGCCGCCGACGAGCGCATCGCCGACCGCGACCAGCTGCGCGAGGTGCTCGCCGTACTGCCGCCCGTGCAGCGCGCGGTGCTGGTGCTGCGCTACTACCACGACCGGCCCGACTCCGAGATCGCCGACCTGCTCGGCTGCCGGGAGGCCACCGTCCGTTCGCACGCGCACCGCGCCCTCGCGGCGCTGCGCGCCGCCCGCCCGACCGACCGAGCCAACGAGGGGAGCAGCCGATGACCGATCCCGAGGACGCCCTGCGGGCCGCGCTGCGCGACCCCGCCCTGGACGCCGCCCCGCCCGCGGGCGACATCCTGACCGGCGTGCTGCGCCGGCGCGACCAGCTGCGGCGACGCCGGCAGCGGCTGGCCACGGTCGCGGCCGCGGTGGCGGCCGTCGCGGTGCTGGGCGGGGTCACCACCGCCGTCGCCGCAGCGACGGGCGGGCAGGCCACCGTCGCCCCCGCCGACCGCCCGGACCCCTCGCCGGCCGTCCCGGCCCCGACGAGCAGCCTCCTGGAGCCCGTCCCCGCCGCGCCGGCCCCGGCGTCGTCCCTCCCGCCGTCCGGGTCCGTCCCACCGATGACGGCGGTGCCGCCCTTCACCCCCGAGCCGTCGAGCCCCACCGACGGCCCGAGCGCCGGCCCGGCCCTGCCGGAGCTCGGGCCGCCGGCCCCGGCGTCCGACCCGCCGCCGCTGGAGTCGACGCGCTCCCGTCCACGATGAGGCGCGGCCCGGAGCCGTCGAGAACGAAGTTGTCGCGAAAATGGACCGGTCCAACACGCGATAACGTCGTTCTCGACGGGCCGGTCAGCCGAGCAGGTGGTCGCGCAGCAGCGCCTCGGCCGCGCCGCCCCGCCCGTGCGCGGCCAGCAGGCCGGCGGGCGCCACCGTGAAGTCGGCGTCGACGACGACCGGCACCTCGCGCAGGGCCTCGGCCAGCACGGGGTCGGCCTGCACCGTCGACACCACCGCCTGCAGGGCACCGGGGCGCTCGCGCTGGCGGAACACGCCGCCGGAGAGCACCACGAGGCCGAGGCCGCCGGCGGCGTCGGTGTGGGCGCGCAGGTGGCGGCGCACGGCGATGACGGCGGCGACGGCGGCGATGCGGCGGTCCTCGGCGGCGCTGCCCGGGTCGCGCGGGACGTAGCCGACCTCGCTGGCCATCCGGGCCACGGTCGGCCCGAGCAGGGCCGCCTCCACCGGGTCGACGACGCCCTCGGCCTGCCCCGCGATCAGCACGCCCTCGGCGGCGGCGCGCATGCCGAGGTCGCCCTCGACGGTGCGCGAGCTGGGGCCGTCGAGGGCGGAGTGCACGTCGGTCGTCGCACAGCCGACGTCGACGAGCAGGACGCGGCACCCGCAGATGCGGGCGAGCTGCCCGGCGGCGTGCCCGACGGCGTCGGGGGTGGCGACCTTGGCCAGCCGGCGGAAGCGCGGCGTCGCGGAGGGGCCGCGGGCGCCGACGGCGTGCCGGGCGTAGAGGCGGGCCAGCGCCGCCCGGGCCGGCGCCGGGACGATCTCCCCGGGCCGGGGCATCACGTTGTCGGAGACGACGACCGTGCGGCCCGTGCCGCGCAGGAGGGCGACGGCGTCGTCGCGGGCCTCGGAGTTCGCGGCGAGCACGATCGGGAACCGGACGCGGGCGCGGGCCAGGCGCCCGGCGTTGTGCAGCAGGGCGGCGGGGTCGTCGCCGTCGGCGCCGCCGATGAGCAGCAGCACGCCCGGGCGGGCCGTGCGCAGCAGCCGCACGTCGGCCGGCTCCAGCGGGCCGCCGTGGACGTGCACGACGCGGGCGCCCGCCGAGCAGGCCACCCGGTGGCCGGCCTCGGTGGCGGCCAGCCGCTCCGACCCGG
>NZ_JAHDTH010000405.1 GCF_018531445.1 Pseudonocardia lacus | reverse complement strand
GCCGGGCCGGAGACGCGCGTGCCGAAGCGCTCCCGCCCGACCCCGGCGACCACGGCCCCGGAGCGCACGGCCGAGGCCAGCCCGGCGTCGGCCCGGTCGGCCGGCACCCCCAGCACGGCGGCCACGGCGACCGGGTCGATGCGCAGGTCGTCGGCGGTGACCGCGGCGACGGCGAGCCAGTCGCCGACGGCCGGGGCCCGCGTTCCGGGCCGGCCAGCGATCGTCAGCACGGTGTCGGCCGCGCGCTCGGCGAACGGCCCGGACTCCGCCCCGGCCACGCAGAACCCGACCGCCGCGCCGGACAGCCGCGACCGGATCTGCTCGGTCAGCTCCACGGCCAGCGGGCTCATCCGGTGCGCGTCGTCGATCACGATCAGCACCGGGCGGCTGCGGGCCAGCGCGGACACCACCCCGGCCGCGGCGTCGACCAGCCGGTTGGGCTGGGCCGGGCGGATCGAGCCCGACGGGCGCGGGCTGGCCACCAGATTGGTCAGCAGGGCGCGGTCGGTGTCGGGCGGGAAGCGCGGGTCGGTCAGCGCGGCCGCCCACAGGTCGCGCATCAGCTGCCGGCCCGGCGCCAGGTCGTCGGCGGCGTCGCAGACCTCGCGGACCACCCACACGCCCGCCTGCGCGGCCAGCGCGACCAGCTCGTCGACCGCGGCCAGGCGGGCCGGACCGGTCGGGCCGACCACGCTGAGCAGGCCGGCCTCCCGCGACCGGACCGAGGCGACGAAGACCTCCAGCGCCGCGCGGTGCGGGCCCGGCGCGGGCGCGGGCGGGGCGGGCGGGGCCACCGGCAGCGCCCCGTGCTCGCCGAGCTCGATCAGCAGCGCCGCGCGCACGACCGTCGGGTCCTCGTAGCCCCACTGCGGCCTGCGCTCCTCCAGCAGCGCCTCCGCGTCGGGCGCGCCGCCCGCGGCCAGCTCGGACAGGAACCGCAGCAGCCACACCTCGCGGTCGCCGTCGAGCACCGCCGCCAGCGCCTTGTCCTGGTCGATCCAGTCCAGAGCGGCGAAGTCGCCGGTGAGCAGGCCGGCGCGCACCCACAGCCGGGCCGCGCGACGCTGCTGGACGTCGAGCCGCTCGACCGCGAGCCGGCAGGTGCGCGGCAGGGGCCAGTCGTCGCCGACGGTGAACGGCTCGCCGCGCCACCGGGTGGCCGCGTCGGCCAGCACCCGCGCCGCCTCGGCCGGACGGGCGTCGTCGAGGAGGCGCTCCGCCCGGTCGACGAGCCCCGCGACCGCGCTGATGTCCAGGATCGACGCGGGCTCGACGCCGTCGGGACCGGGCAGGGGTTCGAGCTTGTAGGCGGCCTGGCCGCGGCCCGAGGTGACGGTCAGCCCGACCCGGCGCAGGACCAGGCGCAGCTTGGACATCACCGGCCACAGCCGGTCGGTGTCGGGCGCGGACGGCCACAAGGCGTCGACCAGGTCGGCCCGCGGGACGCCGTGCCCCGGCCGGGCCGCCGCCAGCACCGCCAGCGCCTTCGCCAACTGGGGGGCCAGCTCGACGGGCTCACCTCCCGCGCGCAGCTCCACCTCGCCGATCACGCGCAGTTCGTCGTCGACCATTCCCGTCCCACCGAAGGCTTCCCGGACGGCGATCCTCCCGGCACGGTCGGTGCCCGACAAGCGGCCATCCGGCTCGAAGAGTGCCCGCCACCTGCACGGAAAGGTGACGGCAAGGTCCTCGACCTACCTTGTGCCCCGACATCACCGACGTCGGCACGGACCGGCCGTCTCGACCGGTGCCCCGGTGGAGGGGACGGCCCGTGTCGCCGTCGGCGGTGTCAGGGCTGGTGGGGCGATCAGTCCGGCGGGGCATCGAGGGCGACGGAGCCGCGGTGCGCGGGGCGGCAACCCCGTGCGGCGCGGCACCGGCGCCCGCCCCGCCACCGCCGAGGATGGCGTCGTGGTGGTGGGCAGACGTGCCGACGACCGCGGCGCCGTCCTCTACGGAGCATGCCCGGTTACCCTGGCTGGACGTCGAGGTGGGCGCCACTGGCGCAGCCGCGCAGGGCCGTCCGCGACTCCCCGGCGCCGTCGGCGTCGTGGCTACCGGTCGGCGGGCCGGTAATGGCCCGGCACCATCCGCGTCGTCACCGCGATCCGGTTCCACGCGTTGATCACCGTGATGGCCGCGACCAGGTGGGCCAGTTCCGTCCCGTCGAAGTGCGCGGCCGCCTCCGCGTAGACCTCGTCGGGGACGAACCCGTCGGTCAGCACGGTGACGGCCTCGGTCAGGGCGAGGGCGGCCAGTTCACGCGGGCTGTAGAAGTGCCGCGACTCCTCCCACGCCGACAGCTGCACGATCCGCTCCACGCTCTCGCCGGCGGCCAGCGCGTCCTTGGTGTGCATGTCGATGCAGAACGCGCAGTGGTTGATCTGCGAGGCGCGGATCTTGACCAGTTCCAGCAGGGTCGGGTCGACGCCGGCGCGGGCGGCGGCGTCCAGCTGCCGCATGGCCCGGTAGAACCCGGGCGCGAGGTCGGCCATGGAGAGGCGCTGGGGGTGCTCGGGGGCGCGGACGGGAGCGGTCGTCGAGTCGGCTGTCGGGTCGGCGGTCGGGTCGGTCATCGTCGGGTCGATCGTGGTCACGGCTCGACGCTACGTCGGTAATGGCACAGGGATGTGGTCCACTTCGAGGATGGATGAGTGGGCCACTTCGGCGGCCGGGGCCGATCTCCACCTCGACCTCGACACCACCGTGAGCGGGCCGCGGGCGGCGCTCATGGCGGCGCTGCGCGCGGCCGTCGCCGGCGGCCGGCTCGCCCCCGGCGCGCGGCTGCCCTCGTCCCGCTCGCTGGCGCTGGACCTGGGGATCGCCCGCAACACCGTCGCCGCGGCCTAC
>NZ_JAHDTH010000404.1 GCF_018531445.1 Pseudonocardia lacus | reverse complement strand
GGGGCGCTCGGGGCCGGCGTCGGGGTGCTGCTGGCCGTGCGCCGGGTCCGGCCGGTCGCCGCCGACCTGACGGCGCTGGCCGCCGCGGCCCGCGGCCTCGGCGACGACCGGCACCCGCTGCGGAGCCGGGCGATGCACACGCCGGAGACGCTGGAGATGGCCGCGGCGCTCGACGGGCTGGCCGACCGGCTCGCCGAGGCGCAGGCCGCCCAGCGGCGGCTGGCCGCCGACCTGTCCCACCGGCTGCGCACGCCCCTCACCGCACTGCGCCTGGACGTCTCCGCCATCGGCGACGGACCGGCCGCCGACCGCGTGCGCGCCGCCGTCGAGTCCCTCAACGACGACATCGACGTGCTGATCCGCACCCCGTCCCCGGCGCACGCGCCCGGCCCGGCCCGCTGCGACGTGGTGGCCGTTGTGGGCAAGCGCATGGCGTTCTGGCAGGCGCTGGCCCGGCACAGCGGGCGCGAGTGCGAGTTCCGCTGCGTCGAGTCGCCCGCCGTGACCGCGCTGGCCGAGGACGACCTGGGCGCAGTCGTCGACGCCCTGATGAGCAACATCTTCCGCTACACGCCGGCGGGCACCGCGGTGGCGGTGTCGGTCGTGCGGCACGCCGGCTGGATCACCCTCGTCGTCGACGACGCCGGCCCCGGCGTCGCCGACCCCGTCGCCGCGCTGGGGCGAGGGGTCAGCAGCTCCGGGTCGACCGGCCTGGGCCTGGACATCGCCCGCGACGCCGTCGAGGCGACCGGCGGCACCATCCACGTCGAGCGGGCCGCGCTCGGCGGGGCCCGCATCCGGCTGCGCTTCGGCGAGGTCGGCGCCGAGCACGCCGACCCCGACGAGCCCCGCGCGTGGCGGCTGTGGGGGTCGGCGCGCACTCACTGACGGGATGCGACCCGGGTCGGGCGCGTCGCGCGCCACCGGCGGCGCGAGGCCAGCGCGGCCAGCCCGGCGCCGGTCGTGTTGAGCAGCACGTCGTCGACGGAGGACACCCGGTCCAGCTGCAGGGCGTACTGCGCGACCTCGATCGAGGCCGAGCAGCACGCCGCGAGCACCAGCACCCGCGGCACCGACGCCAGCGCGGCGAACCGCACCGGAGCGCAGAACCCCAGCGCCGCGAGCACCAGCAGGTTGCCCACGACCTGGCCCCGGTCCATCGTGACCAGGTCGGCCAGCGGCAGGAGACTCACCCGGCCGGGGACCTCCCCGGCCCGCCCGCCCGGCAGCATGGTCATCACGACCCACGGCAGCGTCCCGTAGACGATGCCGACCTCCGCCAGCGACCCACGAAGAGCCCACCGCGGCGTCGCGCCCGCCGCCCTGCGGGTACGGGCCAGCACCCACACCGCCAGCGCGGCCACCGGCAGCAGGGCCACCGTCGTGAGCGCCACGCCGGTGAAGGTGAGGTGCAGGGCGTACCAGTTCACGAAAGCTCCGCTGGGCGGCAGTCCATGCCACCAGTCAAGGCGGTGCGGTGTTGCCGGAACGTATCGACTTCCCGCGTGCGCCGGTCCCGGCTTCAGAAGTCCATGGCGCCGCCGGTCGGGTCCGCGGCGGGGGCCGGGGTCTTCTCCGGCTTGTCGGCGATGACGGCCTCGGTGGTCAGGAACAGCGCGGCGATCGACGCGGCGTTCTGCAGGGCCGAGCGGGTGACCTTGGCCGGGTCGATGATCCCGGCGGCGATCAGGTCCTTGTACTCGCCGGTGGCGGCGTCGAGGCCCGCACCGGAGTTGAGCCCGCGGACCTTCTCGGCCACGACCCCGCCCTCCAGACCGGCGTTGATCGCGATCTGCTTGAGCGGCGCCTCCAGGGCGACCTTGACGATGTTGGCCCCGGTGGCCTCGTCACCGTCGAGGCCGCGCAGGAAGTCGGTGGAGCCCTCGAACAGCCCGGCGCCGGCCTGGATCAGGGCGACGCCGCCGCCGGCGACGATGCCCTCCTCGACCGCGGCCTTGGCGTTGCGCACCGCGTCCTCGATGCGGTGCTTGCGCTCCTTGAGCTCGACCTCGGTAGCGGCACCGGCCTTGATGACCGCGACGCCGCCGGCGAGCTTGGCCAGGCGCTCCTGGAGCTTCTCGCGGTCGTAGTCGGAGTCGGTGCGCTCGATCTCGGCGCGGATCTGGTTGACCCGCCCGGCGATCTGGTCGGCGTCGCCGGCACCGTCGACGATGGTGGTCTCGTCCTTGGTGACCACGACCTTGCGGGCGCGGCCCAGCAGCGACTCCTCGGCGTTCTCCAGCTTGAGGCCGATCTTCTCGGAGATCACCTCGCCGCCGGTCAGCACCGCCATGTCGGTCAGCATCGCCTCCCTGCGGTCGCCGAAGCCGGGCGCCTTCACCGCGACCGAGGCCACCGTCCCCTTGAGCTTGTTGAGGATCAGCGTCGCCAGCGCCTCGCCCTCCACGTCCTCGGCGATGACCACGATCGGCCGGCCGGCCTGCATGACCTTCTCCAGGACCGGCAGCAGGTCCTGCACCGAGCTGATCTTCGACCCGACGAGCAGCAGGTACGGGTCGTCCAGGACCGCTTCCATGCGCTCGGTGTCGGTCACGAAGTGCGGGGCCAGGTAGCCCTTGTCGAAGCGCATGCCCTCGGTCAGCTCGAGCTCCAGACCGAAGGTCTGGCTCTCCTCGACCGTGATGACGCCTTCCTTGCCGACCTTGTCCATGGCCTCGGCGATCAGCTCGCCGATCGAGGCGTCCGCGGCCGAGATGGACGCCGTCGCGGCGATCTGCTCCCGCGTCTCGACCTCGTGCGCCGACTTCAGCAGGGCCTCGGAGACGGCCTCGACGGCCTTCTCGATGCCGCGCTTGAGGGCCATCGGGTTCGCGCCGGCGGCCACGTTGCGCAGCCCCTCGCGGACCAGCGCCTGGGC
>NZ_JAHDTH010000403.1 GCF_018531445.1 Pseudonocardia lacus | reverse complement strand
GACCGGCTGAGACCCGCCCGGCCGGTCACGTGCTCGGGGGAGCCGGGACCGGCCGGGCCCGCCCCGGTCCGCGCCGGCGGTCCACGCGACCGCCGGCGCGGACCGACACGGGCGGCCGGTACCGTCCGCGGATCATGTCGAGCGACGAGGACAACCCGGTGCGGCTCATCGCCTGGGTGAGCGGACGCGTGCAGGGCGTCGGTTTCCGCTGGTGGACGCGTTCGCGCGCGCTGGAGCTCGGCCTGGTCGGCTCCGCGCGCAACCTCCCCGACGGCCGGGTCGCGGTCGTCGCCGAAGGCCCGCGCCGGGCGTGCGCCGCCCTGTTGGACGCGCTGCGCGGGGGCGCGACCCCCGGCCGCGTCGACGACGTGGCCGAGCAGTGGTCCGCACCGCGCGGCGACCTGACGGGCTTCGTCGAGGCCTGACGGTTCCGTCGAGGCCTGACGGTTCCGTCGAGGCCTGTCGCGGTCGTCGTCCCGCCCAACCGCCGGCGCACACCCGTTGGTGCCGCGCACACCGGGCCGTTGCGGCGCACACGGCACGCGATGTGCGCCGAGACCACGGGATGTGCGTCGGGGCCGCCCGGGGTGAGGGGGCCTCGACCAGGGGGCCGGTAGGCTCCGACGTCCGCCTCCCGCCACCCGGAGATGCCGCCCCGTGCACCTGAAGAGCCTGACGTTGAAGGGCTTCAAGTCCTTCGCCTCGGCGACCACGCTGCGCCTGGAGCCGGGGATCACCTGCGTGGTCGGGCCGAACGGGTCGGGCAAGTCCAACGTCGTCGACGCGATCAGCTGGGTGCTCGGCGAGCAGGGGGCCAAGGCGCTGCGCGGCGGCAAGATGGAGGACGTCATCTTCGCCGGCACCTCCGGGCGGGCCCCGCTCGGGCGGGCCGAGGTGACGCTGACCATCGACAACTCCGACGGCGCCCTGCCGATCGAGTACTCCGAGGTCTCGATCACCCGGCGGATGTTCCGCGACGGCGCGGGCGAGTACGAGATCAACGGCTCGTCCTGCCGGCTGCTGGACATCCAGGAGCTGCTCAGCGACTCCGGCATCGGCCGGGAGCTGCACGTCATCGTCGGGCAGGGGCAGCTCGACTCGGTGCTGCAGTCCAAGCCGGAGGACCGCCGCGCCTACATCGAGGAGGCCGCGGGCGTCCTCAAGCACCGCAAGCGCAAGGAGAAGGCGCTGCGGAAGCTGGACGCGATGCAGGCCAACCTGACCCGGCTCACCGACCTGACCGCCGAGCTGCGCCGCCAGCTCAAGCCGCTGGGCCGGCAGGCCGAGATCGCCCGGCGGGCCCAGGCCGTGCAGTCCGAGCTGCGCGACGCCCGGCTCCGCCTCGCCGCCGACGACCTGGTCACCCTGCGCGACCAGCTGGCCCGCGAGGAGGCCGACGAGTCGACCGCGCGGGCCCGCCGCGCGGAGGTCGAGGAGCAGCTGGCGGTGGCCCGGGTCGAGCAGGAGCGGTTGGAGGCCGCGCTCGCCGAGGACGCCCCGCGGCTGGCCGCGGCCCAGGACACCTGGTACCGGCTCTCGGCGCTCTCCGAGCGGCTCGACGGCACGGTGCGCCTGGCCGAGGAGCGCACCCGGCACCTCGCCGGACCGGTCGAGCGCACCCCCGGCCGCGACCCCGACGAGCTGGAGGCCGAGGCCGAGGCGGCGGCCGAGGAGGAGGAGCTGCTGGTCGAGACGCTGTCACAGGCCCGCACCCGGCTCTCCGAGATCATGGACGCGCGCACCGAGCACGAGCGCACGCTGGCCGCGGCCGAGCGCGCCCACCTCGCCGCGGTGCGCGCGCTCGCCGACCGCCGCGCCGGGTTGGCCACCCTCTCCGGCCGGGCCGAAGCGCTGCGCAGCGGGGCCGCGGCCACCGCCGACGAGATCGAGCGGCTGTCCGAGGCCATCGCCGAGGCCCAGGAGCGCACCGACGCGGCCCAGGAGGAGCTGGTGGCCGCCCAGGACGAGCTGGGCGCGTTCACCGGTGAGCAGGGCTCGGTGCGCGAGCTGGCGGACCGGGCCGGTATCGCGGTCGAGGCGCACGCCGCGGCCACCGCCCGGGTCGCCGAGCTGGTGGCCCGCGAGCGCGAGCTGGAGCAGCGCCGGGCGCACTGGCGGGCCCGGGTCGACGCGCTGGGCGTGGGCATGGCCCGCAAGGACGGCTCCGGCGAGCTGGTCGACACCGCCGGCGTCCTGGGCGCCCTCTCCGGCCTGGTCACGGTGGACCCACCGGCCCGCACGGCCGTCGCCGCCGCCCTCGGCGAGCTCGCCGACGCCCTCGTCGTCGCGGGCCCGGACGCCGCGCTCGCGGCCCTGCGCCTGCTCCGCGACCGCGACGCCGGCCGCGCCGCCCTCGTCGTCGCCCCCGCCCCCGAGGTTCAGGAAAGCCACGTTCAGGTCGCCACAGGGCAGGAACGTGGCTTTCCTGAACCCGGGGGAGGGGGGCGCTGGGCCGGCCAGGCGATCACCGGCGGCCGGCTCGCCCCGACCGTGCGGGAGCTGCTGCGCGGCGTGGTGATCGTCGACGACCTCGACGCGGCGCGATCGGCCGTCGAGGCCGATCCGGCGCTCGTCGCCGTGACGACGACCGGTGACCTGCTGGCGGCGCACCGGGCGAACGGCGGCTCGGGCACCGCGTCGACCGCGCTGGACGTGCAGGCGGCGCTGGACGAGGCGCACGCCGAGCGGGAGTCCGTCGAGCAGGAGCTGGCCCGGCTGCGCCCGGCCCTGGAGGGCGCCCGGGCCGAGGAGGCCGCCCGGCAGGGCGAGGTCGAGGCGGCGAAGCGCGAGCAGGGCGCCGTCGAGCAGCGCCGCAGCGCGGCGTCGGCGCAGCTGGGCCGCTACGAGCAGGCCGTGCGCTCGGCCGCGGCGGAGGCGCAGCGGCTGCGCG
>NZ_JAHDTH010000402.1 GCF_018531445.1 Pseudonocardia lacus | reverse complement strand
ACGCCACCGCGCCGCTGCGCGCGCAGGCCGGCAGCTGACGCGCCCGGGCCGGACCGCCTGACCCGTGGCCCTGCTCCTGGAGACCCCGCCGGTCGCCCGCGCGCCGGCCGTCCGGCCCGCCCGCCCCGTCCCCGACCGGGCGCCGTCGCGGGTCGTGCACCGCATGCGCCTGCTCGCGGTCTGCCTCGGCTTCGTCGCGCTCGCGCTGTGGCAGCAGCCGGGGCGGATCGTCCCGGACACCAAGCTCGACCTGTTCGTCGACCCGCTGGCCTTCCTGGGGCGGGCGCTGCGGCTGTGGGAGCCGGAGGGCTTCTCCGGGCAGGTGCAGAACCAGGCCTACGGCTACCTGTTCCCGATGGGGCCGTTCTTCGCGCTGGGCGACCTGCTCGGCGCGCCGGTCTGGGTGGTGCAGCGGCTGTGGTGGGCGACGCTGCTCTCGGCGGCGTTCCTGGGCGTCGTCGTGCTGGCCGGGCAGCTGCGCGTGGGCACCCCCGCCACCCGCATCGTCGCCGGGGTCGCCTACGCGCTGGCCCCGCGGATGGTGTCCTCGCTCGGCGCGGTCTCCATCGAGGTGCTCCCGATGGCGCTGGCCCCGTGGGTGCTGGTGCCCCTGGTGGTGGGCAGCCGCGGCGGGTCACCGCGGCGGGCGGGCGCGGCCGGCGGGCTCGTCGTGTTCTGCGTGGGCGGGGTCAACGCCGCGGCCACCGCGGCGGTGCTGCCGCTGGGCGCGCTGTGGCTGCTGACCCGCGCCCCCGGCCCGCGGCGGCGCCGGCTGATGGTCTGGTGGACCGCCTGCACCGCCCTGGCGACCGCCTGGTGGGTCGGGCCGCTGCTGCTGCTCGGGCGCTACAGCCCGCCGTTCCTCGACCACATCGAGACCGCGTCCACCACCACCGCGCCCGGCGAGCTGGCCCAGGCGCTGCGCGGGATGACCCAGTGGGTGGCCTGGCTGGGCACCCCGGCCGGGCCGACCTGGCCCGCCGGGTCCGCGCTGCTGCACGAGGCGCTGCCGGTGCTGGCCAGCGTGCTGCTCGCCGCGCTGGGCCTGGCCGCGCTCACCCGCGCTGACCTGCCACACCGGCGCTGGCTGGTGCTCGGCGCGCTCACCGGCCTGGTGCTGCTCACCGCGGGCCACCTCGCCGCGGGTGGCGCCGTGTTCGACGGGCTGGCCGCCGGCCCGCTGCGGGCCGCGCTGGACGGCGCACTGGCCCCGCTGCGGAATGTGCACAAGTTCGACCCCGTGCTGCGCCTGCCGCTGGCCATCGGGCTGGCGCACGTGCTCGGCGTGGCGCTGCGCGCCGCCCGTCGCGGCGCCGGCGCCAGGGCGCGGGTCGCCGCGGCGGTGCCGGTCGTCGCCGTGCTGGCCGTGCTCGGCGTGGCCACCCCGGCGCTGGACGGCAGGCTCGCCGCCAGCGGCTCCTACCTGGAGGTCCCCGACTACTGGCGGCAGACCGCCGACGCGCTGGCCGCGCTGGACCCCGCCGGACGAGCGCTGCTGCTGCCGGGCTCCTCGTTCGGCGTCTACCTGTGGGGCAGCCCCGCCGACGAGCCGCTGCAGCCGCTGGCCGGGTCGCCGTGGACCGTGCGCAACGCCGTGCCGCTCACCCCGGCCGGCTACATCCGCATGCTCGACGTCGTCGAGGACCGGCTGGCCCGCGGCGAGGGCGGCGCGGGGCTGACCAGCTACCTGGCGCGCGCCGGCATCAGCCACCTCGTCGTGCGCAACGACCTCGACGCCGGGAGCGCCGGGTCCACCCGCACCGCGCTGGTGCGCCGCGCGCTGGCCGACTCGCCCGGCCTGACCCGGGTCGGCGCCTTCGGCCCGCCGGTCGACACCGGCACCGCGTTCCCGGGGATCGTGCTCGACGCCGCCCTCGCCACCCCGGCCCCCGCCGTGGAGGTGTTCGCGGTGGCCGACCCGGCGCCGAGGGCATCGCTGACCCCGCTGCCGGGCGTGCGCCCGGTCCTCGGCGGCCCGGACGCGGTGGGCGCGCTCGCCGACCGCGATCCGTGGAACGGGGCTCCCACCATCGCCGCCGGCGACCCGGCCGTGGCCACCGACGCGCCCGTCGTCGTGTCCGACGCCCTCGTGCGCCGCGAGCGCACGTTCGGCCGGATCGCCGACGCGGCCGGGGCCGCGCTGGCCCCGGGCGACCCGCTGCGACTGGACGCCCCGGCCCGCGACTACCTGCTGCCCGACCAGCCGGCCCAGGAGTCGTCGGTGCGCTACACCGGCGGCGTGCCGGGCGCCTCCAGCTCGGCCTCCGACCCGGACAGCATCGGCGGCGCCCGCGTCGCGCACCAGCCCTACGCCGCCCTCGACGGCGACCCGGGCACGGCCTGGCGCCCGGCGGTGCTGCTGGGCGGCGATCCCCAGTGGTGGGAGGTCACCCTCGACGCCCCGGTCAGCGCGGCCGCGGTGACCGTGACCCTCGACCCGGGGACGGTGCCGAGCACACCCAGCCGGGTGCGGGTGCGCACCGACGCGGGGGAGCACGTGGTGCCGCTGCAGCGCACGGCCGAGCCGCAGCGGCTGGCCCTGCCGCCCGGTCCCACCCGCACGCTGCGGATCACCGCCGACCCGTCGCCGGGCACCTTCGGCGGCCCCCGGATCGGGCTGGCCGAGGTGGCGCTGCCCGGCGCGGTGGTGCGGCGCACGCTGGTCACCCCGGTGCCCGACCGGCGGGTCTCGACCTACGCGTTCGACACGACCCCCGCCCGGTCCGGCTGCGTGACGAGCACGGCCGGGCCGGTGCGTTGCGCGCCGGCCCTGGTGCGCGGCGCGGAGGAGCCGCTCGGGCTCGACCGCGCCTTCACCGTCGCGGTGCCCGCCGAGTACGAGGTGGCGGTGACGGCGGTGCCGCGCCCGGGCCCCGCCCTCGACGCGCTGCTGGCCCCGCCGCCGGTC
>NZ_JAHDTH010000043.1 GCF_018531445.1 Pseudonocardia lacus | reverse complement strand
GCTCACCGCGGCGGGGCTGACCACGCTGGAGGCCGTCGCCGCGGTCCCCGAGCGGGAGCTGGCCGCGCTGCACGGCGTCGGCCCGATCGCGCTGGCGAGGCTGCGCGAGGCGCTGGCCGAGAACGGCCTGCAGCGGCGGGCCTGAGGTCGCCCCCTACCGCAGCGCGCGGGCCGCGCGGCGCGCGGCGAGCTCGGCCAGCTTCTCGGCCGTGCCCGGGGCGTCCTCGGCCGGCGTCGACAGGATCAGCATCCGGCCCGACTTGTCGCCGAACAGCCACGCGGTCTGGTCGACCACCAGCGCGCCGAGCGCCGGGTCGAGGATCTTCTTGCGGACCGGGTCCATGGCCGGGGCCTGCGCCAGCGGCAGCGACCACCAGTGCCGGAACTCGTCGCTCACGCTCTCCAGCCGCGCGACCAGCGCCTCGATGTGCGGGACGTTCATCATGCCGGCCCACAGGGTGCGGCAGAGCACGACGAGCCGGTTCGCGTGCGACTCCCACTCGTCGAGCCGATCGCGCACGCCCGGGTGGGTCAGCATGAGCCACAACAGGTTGCGGTCGGCGGCGGGGAGCTCGCCGAACTCGACCCCGTAGAACTCGCACGAGCACTCGTTCCAGGCCAGCAGGTCGAGCAGGCTGTTGAGCACGTACGAGGGCGCCGGGTCCTGCATGCGCATCACCCGCAGGACCGCGTCCGGGACGGGCTCCTCCGGAGGTCGGGTGAGTTCCACCAGCCCCGCGACGCCCTCGGCGAGGTCGAGCACGTACTCGATCTCGGGCTTGTCGAGCTCGAGGACCTTGCACACCCGGACCAGGACGTCGCTCGACGCGCGGCCGCGGCCCTGCTCGATCCGCACGTACCAGTCGTAGCCGACCGACGCCTTCGCCGCGACCTCCTCGCGGCGAAGCCCCAGGTTCCGCCGCCGCTGCTGGAGGAAACCCCCGAGCTCACGCCTCATCCCCCACCTCCGCGGGGGATGGTACTGGCAGACCCAGGGGAGCAAGACCCACGACAGCGCACCCGCCAGCTCGGACAATCCCGATGGCGGGCGGGACGCCGGGCTTGTGGAGGGGCGGCGGTTCCGCACTGCGGTTCACCGAGGAGGGGCCGCTCGGACGGGCCGGCCCCTCCTCGGCAACTTCGCGGAGGGTAGAGCGCCCACGGCGCTCTTGAGGGGCTCCTGTGAGGGGCCTCCGGCGGGCTGCTGAGGGGCCTCCGGCGGCTCCTCCGCGGAGGGCGGCCTCTGATCAAGCAGGGGCTTCCGGGGGTGGAGTGGCCGCTCCGCGGCCAGCTTCGCGGCCGGGCCGGGCCGGCGGGGCGACCTCGCAGCGCGGGGTGGGTGTCGCAGCGCCGGGTGGGGGCGTCCTCGCAGCGCCGGGTCGGTGTCGCAGCCCGGGCTGGGTCGTCGCAGCCCGCCGGCGAGCTGCGACGGCACCGCTGGGTCTGCGAGGACCCCGATTCGCATGATCGACTCGGGCTGGGAGGGCGACCGGTCACGCCGGTTGGCCTCTTCGCAGCGTCCCCATGGTCTTCGCAGGGTCCACAGCACCAGCGAAGACCCCACCGCCCCTGCGAAGACCAACCCAACCCCGAACCCCGAACCGAACAAGAGCCCGGAATCCTCCCCAAGCCCCCTGCTCGATCAGAGGTCGCCCTCCGCATAGGAGCCGCCGGAGGCCGCCCGCGGCATCGGGGACATCAGCTGCTCCCCCGGGTTCGGCGGGTGCCCGTTCATCAACGCCGCGGCCGAGTACGCCGACCCCGACCACCCCGCGCGCAGAGCCGTCGCCGCGCACCGGGCCTGGTTCGCGGGATTGGTGACCGACCTGCTCGCCGAGATGGCGCTGCCCGACCCCGCGGCGACGGCCGACCAACTGGTCATGCTGCGGGACGGCGCGATGGTGCGGGGCCACCTCGACCCCGATCCGGCCGCCCGCACCACCGCGCTCGTCGCGGCCGGGCGCGCCGTGCTGGACGCCGCGCGGGCGGTCGGGTAGCCGCTACCGGCAGGTGTCGGTGCAGACCATGACCTCGGCCTCGGGCGCCTCCGCCAGCACGGCCTGCGGCGTCCCGTTCAGGTGCTCCTCGAGGAACGCGCCCACGTAGGCACGGGTGAGTTCCGAGTAGCGCGTCGCGGGGAGCGCGCCGGCGGGGGTCCGGATGCCGAGGACGTCCGACAGCAGCGGGAGGTCGGTGAAGGAGGCGTGGTCCGCGCCCGAGAGCACGAGCCAGCGCTTCCAGCCGGTGAGCAGCTTCCAGTCGCGGTCCCACGTCGTGTCGCGACCGCCGGGGACGTGCTGCTCGGTGCCCAGGAACAGGAACGGCCGGTCGAACCCGTCGGTCGGGATGCGGGCGTAGGTGGTGCCGTCCATGTCCACCCCGGCCCGGATCCGCGGGTCGGCCGCCATCGCCGCCAGCGCGCTGGCCCCGCCGATGGACTGGCCCACCATCGCGATCCGCGAGCGGTCGACCGATGCGCAGCCCGGCGGTGCCGCGCACGGGCCGGTCAGCTCGTCGAGCACGAACGAGACGTCGGCGGCCCGGCTCCGCACGACCCCGCCGCCGAAGCCGGGGTCGCTGTCGACGTCGCAGGCCAGGCACTCGGCGACGCGCCCGTCGCGCAGCGTCGTGGCGTAGCTCTCGTAGGTGTGGTCGATGCCGGCCACCACGAAGCCGCGACTTGCCAGGTCCTCCGCCAGCGACGTCAGCGTGCTCACCGGCTTGGTGAACCCGGGCGAGAGCACCACCAGCGGCAGCCCCTCCCCCGCCGGCGGGGCGTCCCGCACGGCGTTCGTCCGCGTCGTGCTCAGCACGTCGAGGGGCACGTCGAAGATCCTCGACCCCGTCAGCAGGAGCTCCGACTCCCGCGCGCTCATGTAGGGCGCCCGCTCCCCCTCCCGCTGCGCGGTCGGGTACCACAGGGTCACCACCAGCTCCCTGACCGGCGCGTCCAGGTTCCAGGGGTCGGGGCGCGAGGTGTCGGTCGGGTAGCGGGTGGTGGTGCCGACCGGGTGGGTGCCGGTCGGGGCGGGCAGGGTGGCGGGTCCGGCCGGCGTGGCGGGCGGAGCGTCGGACCGGGGAGCCGCGGGCGTCGAGCAGGCGGCGGCCAGGACGACCAGCCCCACGGCGACGGCGAGGAGCTGTCTCATCGGCGGTCGGTCCTCACGTGCGCAGCAGGGACAGGGCCCGGGCCAGGGCGGCGTCGAAGCCCGCGGCCGCGTCCCGCGGGGTCAGCGGCACGTGGTGGTCGGGCGCCACGCCGATCCGGTCGATCACCTCGTGGTCCGGGCCCAGGGCGTGCTTGGAGGGGAAGCCCAGGACCGTGTTGTCGTCGAGCAGGTACGCCGAGGAGGGCCCGGAGATGACGCCCGCGGTCCGGGTGCCGACCAGCGCGCCGGCGCCCAGGTCCTTGATCGCGGAGCTGAAGTGCTCGCACGCCGAGGCGCAGCTGCGGTCCACGAGCACCACGAGCGGCAGGCCGACCAGCTCGACGGTGTCGTCGGTCCACATGGGCTCGCACCGGCCGTCGGCGAGGCACTGGTAGTGCGTGACCTGCCCGTGCACGAAGGCGCTCACCAGCCGGGTCGCCTCCTGCGGGCTGCCGCCGCCGTTGCCGCGCAGGTCCAGCACGACCCCGGTGAGGGCACCGCCGGAGCGCATCCGCGCGATCGCGTCCAGGACCCGGTTCGCGGAGTCGGAGGCGAACCCGCGCAGCCGCACGTAGCCGACCCCGCCGTCGAGCGTCTTCGAGGTCACCACCCGCAGCGCGGCCAGGTCGCGCTCGTAGAGGCCGGGCCGCAGTGTCACGCTCCAGCGGCGGCCCTCGGCCTCCCGCAGCAGGCGCAGCTCCACCGGGTCGGCCTGCGGGTACCGCGGGTAGAGCGCGGCGATCGCCGGTGTCGCCTCCCCGTCGATGAACGGCGCCGACCCGTTGATCGACTCGATGACGTCGCCCGGGCGCAGCCCGGCGGCCCGCGCCGCGCCGCCCAGGACGGCGGTGACGAACAGCGGCGGGAGGGCCGCGTCGGGGTTGCCGTCCAGCTGCGCGCCGTGGACGTTCGCCTGCAGCCCGAGGTCGTACCCGTCGCCGTCGTAGTAGTCGGGCGGGCGACTGACACCGTGCGTCCAGCTCGCGTGGTTGTCGTCGAGGGCGGCGACGACGGCCTCCAGGGTGACGACGGCCAGCCCCTCGCGCAGGTCGGGGACCTGGTCACTGACCCGGCGGAAGACGGCCTCGAAGGCGGCCCAGTCGGCGTCGCGGTCCCCGGTGAGCGCCGGCATCGTGGCCTCGGGCACGTCGCGTCCGGTGCGGACGAGTTCC
Organism: Pseudonocardia lacus; assembly: GCF_018531445.1. Classification (GTDB taxonomy): domain Bacteria; phylum Actinomycetota; class Actinomycetes; order Mycobacteriales; family Pseudonocardiaceae; genus Pseudonocardia; species Pseudonocardia lacus. The sequence continues at coordinate 38,410 of NZ_JAHDTH010000043.1, read as the reverse complement.
CGGGTCAGCGCGGCGAACCCCGCGGTCAGCAGCGCGCCGGCGTCCAGCGTGGCGCCCCCGTAGTAGTTGCCGAGGATGCAGCGGTAGGCCTGCTCGATGACCTCGATGGTGGTCGTCGTCTCCGCCCCGGGGGGCTCCCGCAGCGGCGCGCAGGCCGAACTGGCGGCCGGGCTGGACTCCGCCCGCGGCGGCGTCGGCGCCGTGCAGGCCGCCGCCAGCAGGAGGGCGAGCGCGACGACCGCCGCCCGGACGGCGGTCACGACAGGCGTCTCCGCACCCACCGGAAGCAGAACCCCGTCAGGGCGAGGGCGAGGGCTGCGTAGATCCCGGTCTCCATCCACTGGAAGGGCCAGAAGCGGTCCAGCGGGTGGTAGGTCGCCTGCTGCCGAAAGCCGAGGTCGTTGACCTCGACGATGCAGGAGGCGAAGCCGTTCTGCGGTGCGCAGGGCCCCGACGTCATGGAGACCGGGACCGGGGCGTCCTCGCCGGTCTCGGCGACCACCCGTCCGGACGGGTCGAGGACGCGGCTGGACAGCACCCAGGCGCCCGCGTCGCCGGGAACGGCCGACTGCAGGCGCAGACCCACCGACGATCCGGCGTCCTCGGCGCCGAAGCCCGCCACGTTCTCCGTGCTGAGCTCGAAGGTGGCGGTGACCGGGGTCATCAGGTGCGGACGGACCAGCAGCGGGACGGCGAGTTGCAGCGCGAAGAAGACGGCCAGGGTGATGGCCATGGCGGGCAATGCGCGGCGGACGAGCATGCCCACGGTGACGCCCAGGACGAAGGCGAGGACCGCGTACCCGACCGGCGCGATGCCTCTCGCGCCGAAGACCAGTGGCGCCATCAGGGCGAGGTCGTCCGGGGCCGACATGTCCAGCGGGAACGACCACCAGGTCACCACGAGCCCGCACAGGTAGGCGGCGACCATGGCGGCCAGCCCGGTGATCGCGAGCTTGACGGCCAGCCAGCGGGTGCGGGTGATGCTCTGGTTCCACACCAGCAGGTGGGTGCCGGCCTCCAGCTCGCGGGCGATGAGCGGTGCGCCCCAGAAGAGCCCGACGAGCGCCGGCAGCAGCAGCACCAGCAGGCTGACGGCCACGAAGGGCAGCTCGTGGGCGGAGAAGAACCGGTCGAAGAAGCGGTCGCAGGTGTCGGGGACCGGGGTGCAGGCGGCCACTCCGGCCGAGTACTCGGCGGCCAGCCCCGGCCCGGTGAGCACGAGGGCTGCGGCGAGCGCGACCAGCGCGGCGGCCGTCCCCACGACCGAACCGCGCAGCTGGCGCCAGGTCAGCCAGGTCATCGCTGCACCTCCAGGACGGGTCCGGCGTCGCCGACGGCCCGCCGCCCCATGTAGGCCAGGACGAGGTCCTCCAGCGTCAGCCGGTGGACCGTCCAGGCGGGGTCGTGGATCGGGTGCGCGGCGCGGACGACGTAGGTGCTCTGCCGGTCGGTGTGGGCCGCGGAGACCACCTGCTGGTCGGCGGGGAGCCGGTCGGGGTCGCGGCGCGGGCCGGTGAGCCGGTAGTGCGTGGCCAGCAGCTCCTCGGTCTCCCCCGCCACCTGCACCCGCGCGTCGACCAGCACGACCAGGAAGTCGCAGACCCGCTCCAGATCGGACACCAGGTGCGAGGAGAGCAACACGCTGAGCCCGTGCTCGGCGGTGGCCTCCATCAGCCCCTGCAGGAACTCGCGGCGGGCGAGCGGATCGAGCGAGGCGACCGGCTCGTCGAGGATCAGCAGCTCGGGCCGCTTGGCCAGACCCAGGGTGAGGGCCAGCTGGGCGCGCTGGCCACCGGACAGCTTGCCCGCGCGCTGGGCGGGGTCCAGGCCGAGCCGCGCGATCCGCTCCGCGGCCAGCGCGGCGTCCCAGCCGGGGTTGAGCCGCGCCCCGAGCCGCAGGTGCTCGGCCACCGTCAGACCGGAGTAGACGGGGGTGTCCTGGGCGACGAAGCCGACCCTGGCCAACTGCGCCGGACGGGCGGCCGGCCGCTCGCCGAGCACCGTGATGGCGCCCTCGGTGGGCTCCAACTGGCCGGCGGCCAGCTTCAGCAGCGTGGTCTTGCCGGCCCCGTTGGGGCCCACCAGCCCGACGACGCGCCCGTCCGGCACGTCGACCGTGCAGTCGCGCAGCGCCCAGCGCCTGCCGTAGCGCCTGCCCAGCCCCCGGGTCAGCAGGACGTCGGTCACGCTATGTCCTCCTCGCCCGCGGCCCGAAAGGTGGTCATGAACAGCGCCTCGATGCTCTCGTCGTCCAGGCCTGCCCGACGGGCCCTGGTCAGCCAGCGCTGCAGGCTCGTCCGCAGCGGCCCGTGCGCGGCCAGCGAGGTGTCGGCGAGGGTCGCCGTCACGAACGTGCCCACCCCCGGCCGGGCCGCGACGAGCCCGTCGTGCTCCAGCTCCCGGTAGGCCTTCAGGACGGTGTTGGGGTTGATCGCCAAGTGCCCGACGACCTCCTTGACGGTCGGCAGCTGGTCGCCCTCCCGCAGCAGCCCGAGCCGCAGCGCGTGCCGGACCTGCTGCACCAGCTGCTGGTAGGGCGACAGACCCGACCTGCCGTCCAAGTGGAACTCGATCATCGAAACTCCATTCGACTACCTTCCTAGTACTTTAGGGTATTGAACCCACCCCGGCCAGCGGCCGGTTGGACGAAAGCCGCGCTCGTCCGTCCGCCGGCGCGGAGTTCTTGGGTGAGCGCCGAAGGCGCGAACCCGGGGCGCGAAGCGCGCCCACACCCTGTGCGGGGAGGGCCTTGTCACGTCGGCCCGGCCATTGCAGCGCCTGCGGCGCCGACCCGCAGCCCACCACTCTCCGGAGCCGCGGCGGCGGAGCGAAGCGAAGCCCCAAGCGGCGCCTGCCGGCGTCGCGGAGGCGGCGGTGGTGGGGTGGCCCACCCGGCTCGGCTCGCGGCGCTGCGCGCCGCCGCGCCGGCCGGGTCCGCAGCACCGGGGTGTGTGCGCAGCGCCGGGCGTGTGGTCGCAGCCCGCCGGCGCGCTGCGAATCCGGGGCCGCCGGCGTCTTCGCAGCACGAGGTGTGGGCTCACAGCCCGCCGGCGCGCTGCGAGGACCCAGCCAGCGCTGCGAGGGCGGGGCTTGCCCCTACCCCGCCTGATCGGCCAGCCACGCCGCCCGGCGCCGCGCCGACGCGCGCGAGAGCCAGGCGTCCTGCACCACCTCGACCAACTCCTCGCGGGTGAGCTCGCCGATCCGGCTGGCCCGCAGCAGGACCGAGGGGTGGCCGTTGAAGTGTGGGGTGGTGAAGAAGGGCGAGCCCTCGTCCTGGACGAGGGCCTGCTTGTCGGACTCCGAGGGCACCCAGAAGACGATGACGTCCGGGTAGCGCTCGCCCGTGTCGGGGTCGAAGGCGTCGGGGCGGGGGTTGCGGAAGAAGACGAACGACTTGCCGCCCACCTGGTAGACGGGGTTCTCCTTGGACCCGCGTTCGACGGTGACGTGCGGCATCCCGGACGCCACCTCGTGCACGTCCTCGACCCGGGCCCGGCGCCGCGCCGTCATGGCGGCAGTGTAGGGCGCCAGTTCGAGAGCAGCATCGAGGACGGCTTCGTGCTGGCGGTGCGCCCGGAGGCGCTCAGGTACACCGCGGTGTACCGCTCACTGCGGGGCGACGGGTGTTGGAGCTCGGGGTGCCGTAGGAGCTACTCCTGCAGCGGCGAGGTCGAGACCCCGCTGTCCGGGTCGGTCACCGTCTCCTCAGACACGATCCCCGGGTCGGTCACCAGCCCAGTGTCCGCCGTCGGCTGCGGCGACACCGGGACCTCGACGGGGGTGCCGGGACGGTAGGACTGCGCCGACTGGGGCTGCTCGGGCAGCGACGGAGCCTGCACCGGCACAGGCGGTGGCAGCGCGTCCGGTCGAGTCGGGGCGTCCGCCTTCGCTCCTGCTCGGCCAATGCTTGCCGCTGGCGAGGGAGGGGCGTTCCCGCCGCGCCCGACGATCCCCAACGCAGGCCCGGGCGCTGCTGAGGCCGGGACCTCGACGCCCGGTGTAGCCGCGGGCAAGGCGGTGGATGAGGGCGGCGCCACCGAACCGCCCCCGACCTCCACCGACGTCGAAGAGGCTCGTTCTTCCTCGGCACCGTCCACTGCGGTCATCGCGACGACCAGGCCGCCCGCTGCGACCAGCAGCAGCGTGCTGGCTCCGATCCCTGCCGCGAATAACTGACGTACGCGTCGCGCCGTCAGTTTCGGCGGCCGTCGCGGCCCTGACCGAACCGAAGCGGCATCAGGGCTGTCTGCGCACCCCTTCGCTGCGGCAGGGGCGGCCTGTCAGGCACCACAGCCGGGCCGGCGCCGGGGAAGCTATACGTTCCGTTCACCGGGAGTCCTCGGTTCAGCGGGCACGAACGGCCCCTCGCGCCCATCCTTCGCGGATGGGCACGAGGGGCCGTTCGCCCCGGGCGAGATCAGGCGGCGGGCGCGTCGGTGTAGACCAGCTTGCCCTGGATGGGACCGCCGACGGCGGACTGAGTGGCCGTGACCTTGATGGTCGCCGTGGCGGTGGCGCCGGCCGGGATCGGGTTCAGCGCGTTGCCCGCGATCGGGGTTGCGGTCCAGCCCGCCGGGAACTGCGTGATGCCCGACGAGCCATCGAGCTTGATGACGGTGTTCCCGATGTTCTTGACCGTGAGGGTGACGGTGCAGTCCCCGCCGGCGATCGGGGCGCCGGAGGAGTTCGAGCCACCGACCGGCTTCGTGAGCACCGGGTTGAACGTCAGCGTCTTGTTGTCGTCGCTGATGTTGACGTTGCACTTGAGCTGCGAACCGTCAGCGGAGGTAGCGGTCACATCGAGGTCGTTCGCCGTGTTGACCTCGTTGACGGTGGCCGTGCCGGTGATGTTCGTGGTCAGCAGGATCGCGGCGAGCGCGACACCGCCGGCGCCGAGGACGGCCGCGCCGATGAGCCCGACGACGGTGGCGGTCTTTCGCTTGCGGCCGCGCGGGGCGTCGGCGGTGGGAGCGACGGCGCCGAGGCGGGTGGTGCGCTGGTTGTCGATCGACATGCTGGTGAAGATCCTTCGAGTGAGGGATGCGCGCTCGGGGTTTGCGCAACGTGATCTGCCACTCGCGGAGCGTGGTGACCTCGTTACCGGGCGCGCCGGACTCACCGCCGTGTGTCACACCATCGAGCGACTCGAAGCAACCTCGCCGTCACTCAGCGCCCGAGCGGCGACCTGCGCGTTCCCAACCGAGCCGGAATCGGCGAAAGCGCCCCCGCCTCGCGCGACCCCGGACGGGGACAGGTGGGGCGAGGGCATCGTGGGAGCGGCCGACCGGACCTCTCTTCAAGATCACCCTGTGGCTCCACGCAGCCACACCCCGAACGCGATGACGACCGCCGCGGCGGTCAGCGCAGCTGCGCCGCCACCTTCTCCAGGCCGTCCCGGATCAGCTGCCCGTAGGCGTCGTCGCCGAGCGCGCCGATGGTGTCTCGGGCCAGCTGGAGGTGCTCGCGGGCGCGGTCGAGGTCTCCCAGCTTGCGGTGACACTCGCTGAGGTTGAGGTGCAGCGACGGGTAGAGGCCGGTCACCGTGAGCGGCACGCCCGCCTCGGCCATGCGGGCGTCGGTGAGCTGGTCGACGGCGGCCAGGGCGCGCTCGTCCCACAGCAGTTCCTCGCGCACGTCGTCCTGCACGTCGGCCATGGTGTGGGCGAGGGTGCAGCGGTGCAGCGGCTCGCCCCGCTCGCCGCCGATCTCCTCCCAGAGCTGGGCGAGGAGCCGGCGGGCGGCCTCGCGGTCGCCCTGGTGGTTGAGCTGCGCGGCCTCGCCGATCCGGACGAGCGTCGGGTCCGTGATCACGGTTGGTCCTCCCGGTTCCACCAGTCGACGACGACCGTATCGCTGCCGGTCCGGGGCACGGCGCCGTCGGCCGGGCGGATCAGGCGACCTGCTCCAGTCCGCCGCGGCCCTGCGGGACCATCCCGCGCAGCACGCGCATCGCGGCGTGCGAGCGCGACTTGACCGTGCCGACCGGGATGGCCAGCGCCTCGGCCGTCTCGACCACCGTCCGCCCGTGCACGTAGAGGTGCTCCATCACCACCCGCTGCTCCACAGAGAGCCGGCCCAGCACCGCGCGCACCACCATGCTGTCGACGACGCGTTCGGCGTGGTCGCGCTCGACCCCGCCGGCGTGCACCGACTCGGCGACCTCGGGCGGGCGGGAGCGCTGCGCCCGCGCCCGGTCGGCGACGATATTGCGCACCACCGTCAGCAGCCAGCCGCGGACCGAGCCCTTGCCGTTCACCAGGCTCGACGCGTGCAGCCACGCCCTGACCAGGCCTCCTGCACCACGTCCTCGGCGGCCGCGCCGTCGTGGGTGAGCCACCTCGCGTAGGCCAGCGCGGCCCCGCCGTGCTCCTCCCAGACCCCGCGGACCACGGCCTCCCCCGCCAGCCCCGGCGGTCGGGCACTCCTGCTCCGGGCATGCGCCATCCCCGCGACCCCCCTTCTCCCCGGCCCGTCCCGGCCGGTGTCCTTCCCACGTCGGGCCCCGCCGCGGCCCCCCAGTCGCGACGCGGGTGTCACTCACCGCGGGATCAGCTCGACCCCGACCTGCTCCTCCCGGCCCGGCTGCCGTCCGGGCCGAGCACCGACCACTTGTCGTCCACGCCCTGCCCGGCGGTCTGCCCGGGCACCTGGTCCTCGGCGAACCGGTAGGCGGGCCAGCCGCCGACCGTCAGCTGCAGGGTGCCGTCGGCCCGCGGCACCGCCCCGAGCTGCTCGGGGTCCAGGTTGCGGAAGGTGATCCGGTCGTTGACCGGCACCGGCGGCCACTTCTTCACGCACCCGCCCGAGCAGGTGGAGCGGGACGGATCGGCGTCGTCGTCGAAGCGGTAGAGCGTGAAGCCGTCCCCGTCGACGACCACCTCGGCCAGCTGCGCGTTCAGCCCCAGCTGCACCGACCGCGGCCAGTAGTCGTTGTCCTCGCTGCGCCGCCCGAACGAGTCGGACGGGTCCGGCTCTGTGGCGACGCCACCGGCGCCTGCGGCGCCGGTCGCGGCGGACGGGGCGGGATCGGGCGCGGCGGGTTGCGAGGCACCCGCGCAGCCGGCGAGCACCAGCAGGCAGGCGGCGGCCGCGACCACCGCGGCGGGCCCGCGGCGCGCTCACGACTGCCCCGAGGCGGTCAGCCGGGACGGGTCCCGGCACCAAGACCCTGCGGCTGAGCGCCCCGCAACCCGCCTGAGCCGCCGGGGTCACTGCCGGCGCACGGTCGGTCGGCGCCGTGCCCGATGATGGGGACGGGCGCGACGGACCGCCCGACGAGCCGAGCCGCGGAGGTCGCCCGTGTCCCGACCCGCGCAGGCGGCACCGCTGCACCCGGTGGCCGCGGCCGTGTGCGGGGCCGTCTCGATCGGCATGCTGCTCGTGCTGCCGGTCGTCGGCGGCCCCGAAGCCGAACCCGGCCTGCCCCCGCCGCCGGGCAGCGCGGGGTGGTGGGTGGTGGTCGCGGTGCTCGCGGCGCAGGCGCTGGGCGTGGCATGGGCCGGCCGGTTCCCCGCCGTGGTGCCGCCGGTGCTGGCCGCCGTCGCGCTGGTGCTGGTGTGGGCGGCCCCGGGCGGGACGGTCAGCCTGGGCGGTGTCGCCGGGTTGGCCGCGGTGTACCTCGCCGTCGTCTCCCGCCCGGGACCGCGCACGTGGGCCGGGCTGGCGCTCACCGCGGCGGTGGTGGCGACCGGGCAGTTCCTCGACGAGGTGCGCGCGGGCGCGCCGGACATCGCCCCGGCGGTCGTCCGCGCGGTGCTGCAGGGGATCATCGTCGTCGGGCTGGCGCTGCTGCTCGGGCTGGTGAACGCCGCGCAGCGCGACGCCCGCCGGGCCCGCGAGCACGAGGTGCTGGCGCTGCGCCGCGAGCAGGACGCGCTGCTGCAGGCCGCGGTGTCGCGCGAGCGGATGGCGATGTCGCGGGAGCTGCACGACATCGCCGCCCACCACATGTCCGGGATCGCGCTGATGGCCGCGGCGATGGACCGCCAGATCGACGCCGACCCCGCCGCGGCGAAGGACTCCGCGCGCCAGGTCCGCGCGCAGAGCCGGGCCGTGCTCGACGACCTGCGGCGGCTGGTCGGCCTGCTGCGCGAGGACGCCGACGCCACCCGCCCGGTGGAGGGCCTCGACGCGCTGGCCGCGCTGGTCGAGACCCGCCGGGCGGCGGGGGCCGAGATCGACCTCGTCGTGCCGCCCGGGGACCTGGACCACGGCCTGGGCCCGCTCGCCCGGCTCGTCGCGCACCGGATGGTGCAGGAGTCGTTGACCAACGCCGCCGTGCACGCCCCCGGCGCGCGGTGCGTGGTCGAGATCGGCGAGCCGCGCGACGGTCGGCTCGCCGTCACCGTGCGCAATGCCGCGCCCACCGGCCCCGACCCCGGGCCCGGCGGCGGGTTCGGGCTGCTCGGCATGGCCGAGCGGGCCCAGCTGGTCGGCGCCGACCTCAGCTACGGCGCCACCGCGGACGGCGGCTGGGAGGTGCGCCTGGTGCTCCCGGTCGAGGACCCGGCCCCCGCGCCCACGACACCCCCGGAGGACCCCGCATGATCCGCGTGCTCATCGCCGACGACCAGCACCTGGTGCGCGCCGGGCTGTCGGCGCTGCTGTCCGCCGAGGACGACATCGAGGTGGTCGGCGTCGCGCAGGACGGGGTCGAGGCGCTGGCGCTGGCCCGCGACCGGGTGCCCGACGTCGCCTGCCTGGACATCCGGATGCCCGGGCGCAACGGCATCGAGGTGGCCCGCGAGCTGTGCGGTCCGGACGCCGACCCGCAGGTGCCCGTCCTCGTGCTGACCACCTTCGACCTCGACGACTACGTCTTCGGCGCACTGGAGGCCGGGGCGTCGGGCTTCCTGCTCAAGGACGCCCCGCCGGAGGCCATCGTGCACGCCGTGCGCCAGGTCGCGGCCGGTCAGGGCACCATCGACCAGACCCTCACCCGGCGCATCCTGGAGGAGTTCGTGCACCGCCGCCGGCTGCAGCCGGTGACGGCCCGGCGCGCCGAGGACCTGCTCACCCCGCGCGAGCAGGAGATCCTGCTGCTGCTCGCCCAGGGGATGTCGAACGACGACATCGCCCGCACCCTGGTCGTCGAGGTGTCGACGGTGAAGTCGCACCTGGCGCGGATGCTGCCCAAGCTGGGCGTGCAGTCCCGGCTGCAGGCGGTCGTCTGGGCCTACCAGAACCGGGTCGTCGCCGTCCCGGGCAGCTGAGCCCGTCCCCGTCACCGGCGGTCGGGCACCTGGTACCCGAGCCGGCCGCGGGTCCCGATCAGGACCAACGCGGCGGCCACGATCGCGCCGAAGGCCATCGCCCAGTACGTCTGCACGACGTCGAGCGCCGGGAACATCTCCGCCCACACGATCGAGGCGAAGTTGTTCACGCTGACGTGCAGCAGCATCGCCAGCGGCAGGCTCTCCCCGGTGCGGTTGAACACCCAGGTCATCACGATGTTGAAGGCGAGGCAGAACACGGTGAAGGCCACCGGGCGGTTCCAGTCCACGTCCGGCCAGCCGCCCCACTCGGTGAGGAACAGCGGCATGTGCCACAGCGACCAGATCGGACCCAGCACCATCGTGCCGCCCAGCGGCCCGAAGCGGCGCTGCACCCGGGGCAGCGCGAAGTCGCGCCAGCCCGGCTCCTCGGCCAGCCCGGTCGTGATCATCTGGAGCAGCAGGCCGGGCACGTAGGCGGCGACCACCATCATCGACGGCGCGTTGATCTCGCCGCCGGAGAAGGCCAGCCCGGAGCCCACCATGAACGCCGGCACCCCGAGCAGGGCGACCGCGTACCAGTGCCAGCGGACCCGCCAGCGCCACATCCGGCCGAGCCAGCGCCGCAACCCGGGCCGCCCCTCGGCGACCGCGGTGACGAACAGCGCCGAGGCGATCGGGCCGAGGTAGGCGCCGGGCAGCATGCCCAACAGCTGGCTGGTGCCCATGATCTCCGGGAAGCGGAAGTCCCAGACACCCAACCCGTTCTGCGACAGGATGTAGGGCAGCCAGGCCAGCCAGCTCATCAGGTTGGCCAGCACGAAGAAGCTGAGCAGCGGGTGGCGGCGCACCGGCTCCAGCAGGCCGCCCCGGGGTGGGGGTGGTGGGGCGATCAGGCGCGTCTGGACGGTGGCCTGCTCGGCGTTGCTCTCGAAGGACGTCATGGACGGAGTCTGGGATCGGGCGGGGCCTCCTCACGAGATGCGGAGGATCGAAGGTCCGCGATGCCATCGAAAGGTGCAGGAGGCCCGCCAGGAGCGCCATCGTCCGGGTCACCGGCCCGCTCGGGCGGGCCGGCGGTCCACCACACCGAGCGCGGGCAGGCCGCGGCGGCGCAGCAGCAACTCGGCGACGACCAGATTCGGCAGCCAGCTCAGGAACGGCAGGGCCGCGTAGGCGGTGTCGATGACCGCGTCCGGGTCGGCGCTCCCGCCGAGCAGCAGCTGCACCCCGATCAGCGCCCCGAACCACACCCGCAGCGTGACCCCGGCGTAGGTCAGCGCGAAGGAGCGGATCATCCAGGCCTGGTGGCCGCGGAAGTCGCCGGCGCGCGCGGCGCCCCAGCCCCGCCACGCGGTCCAGCCCCACAGCACCGCCAGGGCGCCGAACCCGAAGAACCCGTTGAGGGCCGCGGAGTTCACGAAGGCCATCACCAGGCTCGCCGCCGCCCCGACCAGGACGCAGACCAGGTAGGCCCGCCCGACCCAGCGGTGCACCCGCGGCCGGCGCCGCCGCAGGGCCCTGACGAACTGCAGCGGCCCGATCCCCAGCGCGACCGCGGAGAAGACGATGTGGGCGTAGAACGCGACCTGGACCAGCGCGGGGCGACCGGCGTAGGTCGTGGCCAGGCCCGCCTCCTGCTCGGCCAGGGTCTCCAGGCTGCCCCGGGCGTAGGTCGCGACGACGTAGCCGACGATCGCCAGGCTGGTCAGGGCGACCACGAGCCAGCTGACGCGCCGGCCGGCCGGCCTCGGGGAAGCCGGGGCGCCGGCGGGAGCGGCCGTGCCGACCTGCGGCGGGACTGTCATCGCGATCTCCAGGAGTCAACGGGAGCGGTCGGGGACGGACAGAGCGTGGGGGCGGGACCGCTGCCTGCGCGTCACGCCCGGGAGCCGTCCGCGCCCGGACCCGCGAGCGAGCCGACGTAGCTCCGGCGTAGGGGGTCGGGTGGCTCCCGCGGGGCATCCGGGCGGCGGAGCGGTCGGGTTACGCTCGCCGCGCCTGCCGTTTCTCCAGCGACCTGCCCCAGCGATGCGGAGGGGACCCCGGTGATCCGCCCCCGGCCGCGACCCGCCCCGCTCTGGTACCCGTGCACCGCGGCGGTCGCGGCCTTCCTGGTGATCGCGCTGGCCCAGGACGCGTCGGCGGGCCACGCCGTCCCGCTGCTGGTGGCCTTCTTCGCCGCGACGGCGTCGGGGGCGGCGCTGCCGCTGTCGATCCCGGCCCCCTACGCCGGTGCGCTGCTGCAGTGCGCGGCGTCGGGCGTGCTGGCATGGAGCGGCCACACCGCGCCCGGCCAGCTGTGGCCGCTGTCGACCGTCAGCATCGTCACGGTGGTGGGCCAGGTCGGTCTGGTCGCCGCCCTGCACCACTGGCGGACCGCCGTCGCAGTGTGGTGGGGCACGTCCCTGGCCTGCATGCTCCTGGTCGTCCTCGACCCCGGCGGGCGCGAAGCCGGGCACGCCGGCCCGGCACTGGTCGCCTACACCGGCAGCGCGCTGCTCGTGCTGATCGCCGTGGTGAGCTACCGGCAGCGCGCGCGGATCCGGCGCGACCTCGCCGACGCGCGGCGCGACGTCGAGGTCGCCCAGGCCCGCCGCGCGCTCGTCGAGGAACGCACCCGGATCGCGCGGGAGTTGCACGACGTCGTCGCGCACAGCATGTCCGTGGTCCACATGCAGGCCACGTCGGCGCGCTACCGGCTGCCGTACCTCGACGACGCGGCCAGGGCCGAGTTCGCCGACATCGCCGCGGGCGCCCGCTCGGCCATGGGCGAAATGCGCAGGCTGCTCGGCGTGCTGCGCGCCGACGACGCCGAACCGGGCGGGCAGGTGACCGTCGGGCTGGCGCCCGCGCCCGGCATGGCCGAGCTCGCCGCGCTCGTCCACGACGCCGACCGGCGTGGGGCGCCCGCGCGCCTCGCCGTCGCCCCCGACCTGCCGCCCGTCTCGGACACGATCGGCACGACCGTCTACCGGATCGTGCAGGAGGCCCTGAGCAACGCGGTGCGGCACGCGCCGGGCGCGGAGGCCGCGGTGGCGATCGGCACCGACGCCGAGTACCTGGTGGTCACGGTCGAGAACGGCCCCGGAACGGCGCCCTGGGCGCCGCCCCCCGCGGACACCACCGGGTCGACGCGCACCCGGCACGGCCTGGTGGGCATGCGCGAGCGCGCCGAGCTGCTGGGCGGCTCGGTCACCTCCGGCCCGGACCCCGACGGCGGCTTCCGCGTCACCGCCCGGCTGCCCCTGTCCCCCGCCCCCGGGAGCACCGCGTGATCCGCGTCCTCGTCGTCGACGACCAGCCCATGATCCGCCTTGGCATCCGGTCGATCCTGGACGCGCAGGACGACATGACCGTCGTCGCGGAGGCCGAGAACGGGCGGGTCGGCCTCGACCGGGCCCGCGCACTGGAACCCGACGTCGTGCTCATGGACGTGCGGATGCCGGTGCTGGACGGGCTCGCCGCCACCCGGGAGCTGCTCGACCCCGACCGGGCCGGCCCCCGCCCGCCGCGCGTCCTGGTGCTGACGACCTTCGACGTCGACGACCACGTCTACGGGGCCCTGCTCGCGGGCGCCAGCGGCTTCCTGCTCAAGGACTCCGAACCCGACGACCTGCTGCGGGCGGTGCGGGTGGTCGCCGGCGGGGAGGCGCTGCTGGCCCCGAGCATCACCCGGCGCCTCATCGAGCGGTTCGTCGAGTCCCGGCCCCGCGATCCCGGGGTCGCGGGCCGGCTCGCCGCGCTCACCGAGCGGGAGCGGGAGGTGCTGGTGCTGGTCGCGCGGGGCCTGTCGAACCTGGAGATCGCCCGGGCGCTGTTCATCGCCGAGCAGACGACCAAGACCCACGTGAGCCGCATCCTGCAGAAGCTCGGCCTGCGCGACCGCGTCCAGGCGGTGGTGCTCGGGTACGAGACGGGGCTGGTCTCGCCGGGTCGGCGGTGAGGGGCACCCCCCGTTAACGTCCCCCGCCCGCGCCGCGAGCACGCACGGTGACAGGGCATGGTGGATCGGTCATCGCGGCGGGCACCAGGACCCACCGGTTGCGCCGGACGCCGCCGGGGGGTGCGCGTTTCCCCGGTGTCGGTGCCCTCCGACGCGGGTCGAGAATCCGGAGGTGGGCCTGGTGGTCAGCGTCGCGGACCCCGCGCCCGGCCGGCGCAGGCGGCAGGTCCGCCGGTGGGCGGCGGGCGGGGCGCTGCTCGCCGCGGGCGTGGGGCTGGTGTCGTCGTGGCCGCTGCTGGTCACCAGCCCGGTCCTCGGCCTGATCAACGTGCTGGTCGCGGTCTCGTTCACCGCGACCGGCATCGTCCTGCTGGAGGAGCGCCAGCAGCGCGGCACCGGCGTCGCGCTCGTCCTGGTCGCGGTGTTCTACCTGTGGTCGTGGGGCTGGTCGTGGCCGCCGGCGTGGCAGGTGTTCCCGCTGCCGTTCGTCGCCTACGTGTGCGGGTACCTGTGGTTCGTCTTCGGGGTCTACGCGCTGCTGCGCTACCCCGACCCGCAGCTGACCCGGTGGTGGGACCGGGCCTACGTCGCGCTGCTCGGCGGCTGGGTGGTCGGCTCCAAGCTGGTGCTGGCGTTCGTGTCGGAGAAGGAGTGGGTGGGGCGCGGCTACCGCGACGCCACCTGGTGGCCCACGCTGTGGCCGGACCAGCCGTTCCGCGACGCGCTCAACACCGTCTCCACCGTCGGGATCGTCGTGGTCGCGGTGCCGGTGCTCGTGCCGCTGCTGCTGAAGGTGCGCCGCTCCCGCAGCGTCGACCGCATCGACGCGGTGCCCGGGATGGTGGCCGCGGCGACGGTCATGGTCAGCGGCTCGGCGTACCTGCTCGCCTGGTTCTTCGCGCTGCCCGACACCACCGTCGACGCGCTGCGCGCGGCCATCGGGGTGGCGGCGCTGTTCACCCCGGTCGCGTTCCTGACCAGCGCCCTGCGCCGCGGGCTCACCCGGGCCGCGCTGGCCGACCTGGTCGTGCGCCTGGTCCGCTCGCCCAGCGGCCCGGACATCCAGGCCGAGCTGCGCCAGAGCCTGCGCGACGACACCCTCGTGCTGCTGTTCTGGCTGCCCCGCCAGCAGGTCTACGTCGACGTCGACGACGTCGTGGTGGGCGCGCGGGCCCCGGCCGACGGGCGCTGGCCCGTGCGGGTCAGCTCCACCGGCGGCGACCCGCTCGCGCTGCTGCTGCTCGACCCGGCGCTGCAGCGGCACCCCGCGCTGGTGGCGCCGGCGGTCGCGGCGTGCAGCTTCGCCCTGGAGAACTACTACCTGCAGGCCGACCTGAAGGGCCGGCTGCGCGAGGTGCAGCAGTCGCGGGCCCGGATGGCCGAGGCGGAGCTGCGCGGGCGCCAGCAGATCGAGCGCGACCTGCACGACGGCGCGCAGCAGACCCTGCTGGTCGCCGCGGCCAGCCTGGGCGAGGCCCGGCAGAAGGCCCGCCCCGGCACCGACGTCTACGCCGCGATCGAGCGCGCCCGCTCCGACCTGCGGGCCGCCACCAGCGAGCTGCGCGGGCTGGCCAGGGGCATCCACCCGCCGGTGCTGACCCAGTCCGGGCTGCGGCCCTCGCTGGAGGGCGTGATCGAGCGGATGGGCCTGCCCACCCGCAGCGCCATCCTCGACGAGCGGCTCCCGGACGCGGTCGAGGCCACCGCGTACTTCCTGGTGTGCGAAGCGCTCACCAACGCGGCCCGGCACGCCGCCCCGCAGCGCGTGGAGGTCGACGTGCACCGCGACGGCGACGTGCTGCACGTCCGCGTCGCCGACGACGGCCCCGGCGGAGCCGGCATCGCGGCCGGCACCGGCCTGGCCAACATCCGCGACCGGATCGAGGCGATCGGCGGCGTCCTGCACCTGGACAGCCCCGAGGGCGGCGGCACGCGGCTGACGGCGGAGCTGCCGTGCGGGTAGCGCTGGCCGACGACTCGGGGATCCTGCGGATGGGGCTCACCCGACTGCTCGAAGCCGCCGGCATCGACGTCCGCTACGCCGCCCGCGACGGCGACGACCTGCTGCGCTTCATGGCCGTCGAGCAGCCCGACGCGGTGATCGTCGACATCCGGATGCCGCCCGGCTTCGCCGACGAGGGCCTCGGCGTCGCCGAGACGATCAAGCAGCGGCACCCGGGCGTCGGGGTGCTGGTGCTGTCGACCTACGGCGAGACGTCCTACGCCATGCGGCTGATGGCGATCGGCGTGCCCGGCGTCGGCTACCTGCTCAAGGACCGGGTCGACGACGTCGACGCGCTGCGCGACGCCCTGCGCCGGGTGGCCGCCGGCAAGCCCGCGATCGACCCGGAGATCGTCGCGGCCCTGTTCACCCGACCCGCCTCGCAGAGCTCCCTCGACGTGCTCGCCCCGCGCGAGCGCGAGGTGCTGCGGCACATGGCCGAGGGCCGGTCCAACCAGGGCATCGCCACGATCATCGGGGTCACCACCCGCACCGTCGAGGGCTACGCGGCGAGCATCTTCACCAAGCTGCGCCTGCCCGACAGCGGCGACGACAACCGCCGGGTGCACGCCGTGCTGGCCTGGCTCCGCGACGCCCACCTCGGCGGCTGACCCGAGCGCTGGTCCGATCGGAGTAGATCACGGGCCGAGAAACCCGAAGGGACCGCACGAGGAATCTCGGCAGAAGCCCCCGCCCGCGCCGACTAGGTTGGGACGCGGCAGGGGCACCGCGGCGGTCGGGGGCGCCGTCCGCGATCGGGCGGCGGCTGCCCCTGTCCTGGCCCGGGTCCGTGCGTGGCGCCGGCCGGGTCGGGCCGGCGCCACGTCCAGCGCAGCGAGCACTCCCCCGGTTCCTGGTGCGGCCGCCGAGGTTCTCCACGACGTGCGGTCGCCGTTCAGCCCCGGGTCGCCCGGGGCGGCAGCACGGGCCACGCCACGTCGTCGATCGCCAGCCACGGCGCCGCGGCCACGGCCGCCGGGGTGAGCCCGGTGAACTCCCGGACCTCGCGGTGCAGGTGGGGCTGGTCGACGTAGCCGCTCTCGGCGGCGACGTCCGCGGCCGGGCGGCCGGCGGCGAGCAGGTGGGCGGCGCGGTCGAAGCGCACCAGCCGGGCGGCGCGCTTGGGGGTGACGCCGAGTTGGGCGCGGAACCGCGACCACAGCCGCTGGCGGCTCCAGCCGACCTCGTCGGCCAGGCCGTCGACGCGCACCCTCCCGCGGTCGGCCAGCGTGCGCCGCCAGGTGTGGGCGACCTCCGGGTCGACCCGCCGGTGGGCCTCCAGCCGCCGGCCGAGGATCCGTGTGGCGAGGGAGAACCGCTCGTCCCAGGTGGTGGCGGCGCGCAGGACGTCCTCGACCCGCTCGGCGTCGCGACCCCAGACGTCGCGCAGGGGCGCGACCGTCCCGGTGAGCTCGCTCGACGCGCCGAGGACCGCGGCCGCCGCGACCGGACCCAGCCGGATCTGCAGGCACTCGCCGGCGCCGCGGCCGGTCGTGCGCAGCCCGTCGGGGGCGAGCCCGACGACGACGCTGCCGGCCTCGTGGCGGCCGCCACCGGTGTGGCCGAGGGCCCCTCCGCTCAGGTCGATCAGCAGGGTGACCGCCGGGTGCGCGACCATCGCGATGTCGATGGGTGCGGGGGCGCGGTGGTGGAACCCGGCCATCCGGACGCCCGGCAGCCGGGCGGGCGGGCGCGGGACGGCGATGTCCACCGCCGCCCAGTCGGGTGGTGCCCCGGTCGCGAGCACGTGCCGAGTCTAGGTGCGGGCCGCGGCCGCGAACCGGACCAGCAGCTCCCCGGTCCGCTCGGGCGCCTCGAACATCGGCACGTGCCCGACGCCGGGCAGCATCTCGACGCGCGCCCCCGGCACCCGCTCGTACCGGCGCGCCGACGTCGGCTCCCAGCGCGGGTCGGCCGCCCCGAAGATCGCCAACACCGGCCGCCCGAGACCGGCCAGGCGCTCGGGCACACCGCGTTCGGCCAGGTAGGCGTTGTTGTTCCGCAGCACCGAGCGCAGCGAGCGGAAGGTGATCCCGCGGAGCTCGGCGACGGCGTCGTCCGGGATCGGCACCGGCGCGGCGCAGGTCGCGATGATCCCCCGGCGGATCACCGCGTCGGACCGCAGCGCCCACAGCAGCGGTCCCAGCGGCGGGGCCAGCAGGGCCCGCAGGATCAGCGGCTGCGGCAGGAGCGCGTCGAGGGCGGGGCCGCAGCTGACCAGCGCGATCGATCCGACCAGGTCGGGGCGGCGTTCGGCGAGGGCGGTGGCGACGTAGCCGCCACTGGAGTGCCCGACGACCGTGACGGCCCGCAGGCCGAGGCCGTCGAGCACCGCCGCCACCCGCTCGGCCTGCGCCGGCACCGCGTACGACGGTGGGGGCGGCGACTGGCCGCAGCCCGGGAGGTCGACGCGGACGACGTGGTGGTCGGCGGCGAGCGCCGGGACGACCGGGCCCCAGGACGCGTGCGCGGCCCCCGATCCGTGGATCAGCAGCAGCGGTGGCGCCTGCGGCGGGCCGTCCTGGACCACGTGCACCCCGTGCTCGACATGGGACTCCCTCATGCCGGAGAGGGTGCCCGGACGACCCGCCGCCGGTCTTGGACGAATGTCCTCAGGCGGCGGCCCGCTCGTCGACGGGCCGGCGGCGCAGGATCGGGCGCAGCAGGGCGGGCGGCCGGTAGGCCATGTCGAGCGTGCCGATGTCGGTGCCGGGTGGGACGATCTCGTCGATCCGGTCGAGGAGGTCGTCGTCGAGCACGACGTCGACGCCGGCGAGCAGGTCGTCGAGCTGCTCCATGGTGCGCGGGCCGATGAGCGCGCTGCTCACGCCGGGGTGGGCGATCGCGAACGCCATCGCCAGGTGCGTCATCGGCAGTCCGGCCTCCTCGGCCAGCGGGGCGATCCGCCCGACGGCGTCGAGGCGGCGCTCGTCGTTCATGTGGCGGAAGCGGGCGGCGCGGCGGAGGTCGGTCTGCTGGCCCTTGCGGGCGCGCCCGGTGAGCAGGCCCCCCGCGAGCGGGCTGTACACCAGCGTGCCCATGCCGTAGCGCTGGGCGACGGGCAGCACCTCGGCCTCGATGGCGCGGTTGAGGATCGAGTAGGTCGGCTGCTCGGTGCGGAAGCGCTCCAGGCCGCGCCGTTCGGCGACCCACTGGGCCTCGACGATGTCGGAGGCGGGCATCGTGGACGTCCCGATCGCCCGGACCTTGCCCGCGCGGACGAGGTCGGTGAGCGCGGAGAGCGTCTCCTCGACGTCGGTGTCGGGGTCGGGGCGGTGGACCTGGTAGAGGTCGATGCGGTCGGTCCGGAGCCTGCGCAGCGAGTCCTCGACGGCGGTGCTGATCCAGCGCCGGGAGGCGCCCCGCCGGTTCGGGTCGTCGCCCATCGGGTGGAACAGCTTGGTCGCCAGGACGACGTCGTCGCGGCGCCCTTCGAGCGCCTTGCCGACGATCTCCTCGGACTCGCCGTGGGAGTACATGTCGGCGGTGTCGACGACGTTGATCCCGGCGTCGAGGGCCTTGTGGATGATGCGGATCGAGTCGTCGTGGTCGGGGTTGCCGATGGCACCGAACATCATGGCGCCCAGCGCGTAGGGGCTGACCTTGATGCCGGTCCGGCCGAGGGTGCGGTACTGCATCCTGCTCCTCCTGGAGTGGTCGACTGGTCCCGGCGGCCGTGCTCTGGGTAGCGTGGACCAAACCGGAACGTCACTCCGGAACTATACGGAACAATGTTCCGCTTCGCCACGAGCCCCCCACGGCCGTACGAGGCCATGCACGCCGGCAAGGACATCCGCGACGGGTCGACTACGACCGAGGTCGGCGCACCGTCCGCCGAGGGGACCCCGCGCACGCGATGCAGGTCTCGGCGGCGGGCAGGGCCTCCAGTCGCGCCGCGCCGATGGCGGCGCCGCAGCTCAGGCACCGCCCGTAGGTGCCGGCGGCGAGGCGCTCCAGCGCCCGGTCCAGCGCCGCGAGGTCGCGGCGGGCGCCGGCCAGCAGGCCCTGCAGCTGCGCGCGCTGGACGGAGACCGTCACGCCGTCGGGGTCGTGCTCGTCGTCGTGCGAGGCGAGGGCCTGGTCCTCGGCCAGCCACCCCAGCTGGCGCTGCAGACCGGCGATGCCCTCGACGGTCGCCGCGCGTTCCGCGGCGAGCGACTCGCGGACGTTCGATCCCTCCGACACCTGACCATGCTGGGCCATGGCCCGTCGAGAACGAAGTTGCTGCGCGTTGGACCGGTCCAATTTCACAACAACTTCGTTCTCGACGGCTGGGGTCAGCCTGCGGCCGTGACGAGCGCCCGTTCGGTCAGGACCCTCGCCAGGTGCGCGCGGTAGGCGCGGTCGGCGTGCATGTCCTCGATCGGGGACGTCCCCTCGGCTGCCGACGCCGCCGCCTCCGCCGGCGACGCGCCGCCGGCCAGGGCCCGCTCGGTGGCGGTGGCCCGCAGCGGGGTCTCGCCCATGTTGGCCAGCGCGACCCGCCCGTCGACGGCGGCGACCGCGACGATCGCCCAGTCGTTGGAGCGGCGGACGAACTTCTCGTAGGCCCAGCCGGCGCCGCCGGTCCGCGGCACCCGCACCTCGACGAGGATCTCGTCGGCGCCGACTGCGGTCTGGAAGTAGCCCTGGAAGAACTCGCCCGCGTCGACGCGCCGCTGCCCGGACGGCCCTTCGACCACGAACGTCGCGCCGAGCGCGAGCACCGCGCAGGGCAGGTCGGCGGCCGGGTCGGCGTGCACCAGCGAGCCGCCGAGCGTGCCCCGGTGGCGGATCTGGCGGTCGCCGACGTAACCGGCGACGTGCGGGAGCAGCGGCACCTCGCGGCGCAGCTCCTCGGACTCCACGACGTCGCGGTGGCGGGTGGCGGCCCCGATGGCGACCTCGTCGCCGTCGACCCGGATGTAGGACAGGTCGGGCACCCGGCTGATGTCGATCAGCACCGCGGGGTCGGCCAGGCGCAGCTTGAGCACCGGCAGCAGCGACTGGCCACCGGCGAGCAGCTTTGCCTCGTCGCCGTGCTCGCCGAGCAGGTCGACGGCGTGGGCGGCGGAGTCGGCGCGCAGGTAGCGGAACGGGGCGGGGATCACGACGACACCCCGTCCGCGGCGGCGAGCACGGCCCGCACGATGTTGTGGTAGCCGGTGCAGCGGCAGAAGTTGCCCTCCAGCCCCTCGCGGACCTCCTGCTCGGTCGGCTTCGGGTTGTCGCGCAGCAGGCTGACCGAGGCCATCACCATGCCCGGGGTGCAGAAGCCGCACTGCAGGCCGTGCTCCTGGCGGAACGCGGCCTGCACCGGGTGCGGGTCGGCGCCGTCGGCGCTGAGGCCCTCGACGGTCGTCACCTCCCGGCCGTCGACCTGCGCGGCGAGCACCGTGCAGGACTTCACCGACTCGCCGTCGAGCAGCACCGTGCACGCCCCGCATGAGGTGGTGTCGCATCCGACGTTGGTGGCGGTCAACCCGCACCGGTCGCGCAGGTAGTGCACGAGCAGCAGCCGGTCCTCGATCTCGTCCTGCCGGGCGGCGCCGTTGACGGTGGTCCCGATCTTCATCGCGCGGCCTCCTGGATCGCGGTCCACACCCGCTGCGGCGTGGTGGGCATGTCGATGTGGCGGACGCCGAGGTGCGCGACCGCGTCGACGACGGCGTTGTGCACGGCCGGGGTGGAGCCGATGGTCCCGGCCTCCCCGATGCCCTTGGCGCCGAGTGAGTTGTAGGTGGTGGGGGTGGCCATCTCGACCAGCTCGAAGCTGGGCACCTCGGTCGCCGACAGGAACGGGTAGCTGGCGAACGTCGAGGTCTCCGGGTTGCCGTCGGCGTCCCAGCGGACCTCCTCCATCAGCGCCTGCGCCGCGCCCTGGGCGAAGCCGCCGTGCCGCTGGCCCTCGCAGAGCAGCGGGTTGAGCACGGTGCCGGCGTCGTCGACGGCGATCAGCCGCCGCAGCCGGGCCTTGCCGGTGCGGGTGTCGACGTCGACAACGGCCACGTGCGCCCCGAACGGGAACGTCGGCCCGGGGGCGACGAACTTGGTCTTGACCCCGAGCGGCTCCTTCTCCGCCAGCTGCGCGAACGTGACGGCGCTCGTCGGCGAGCCCTTGACCTGCAGTGCGGCCCGGTCCTTGTCCAGGACGATGTCGCTCGGGTCGGCCTCCAGCAGCTGCGCCGCCCGCTGCCGGGCGAGCTCCACCAGCTCGATGCTCGCCTGCTGCACCGCGACCCCGCCCTGCTGCAGGCTCCGCGAGCCGAACGTGCCGGTGCCGTCGGGGATCCGGTCGGTGTCGCCGTGCTCGACGGTGATCTTCTCGATGGGGATGCCGGTCTCCTCGTGGGCGAGCATCGCCCACGCCGTGGCGTGCCCCTGCCCGTGCGGCGACGTGCCGGTCAGCACGGTGGCGGTGCCGTCGGCGTGCACCTGGATCTCGGCGACCTCGGAGGCCTCCGGGCCCAGCGGCGCCCCGGTGATCTCGACGTAGACGCACAGCCCGATGCCCATCTGGACCTCGTCGCCGCGCTCGCGCCGGCGCGCCTGCTCGGCCCGCAGGTCGTCGTAGCCCGAGGCCCACAGGGCGCGGTCGAGCGCCTCCGGGTAGTCGCCGGTGTCGTAGAAGCCGCCGGTCGAGGTGGCGTGCGGCTCGGTGAACCTGGGGATGAGGTTGCGCCTGCGCACCTCGGCCGGGTCCATGCCGATCTCGGCGGCGAAGAGGTCGAGGCCGCGCTCGATGGCGTGGGTGGCCTCCGGGCGCCCGGCGCCGCGGTAGGCGCCGATCGTGGTGGTGTTGGTGACCACGCTGCGGGCCCGCGTCTCGATCTTCGGGAAGGTGTAGACGGCGGCGGCCATCATCGTGGTCAGCGCGGGCAGGAACGCGCCGAAGCGCGGGTAGGCGCCGGCGTCCTGCAGGACGTCGAGGCGGTAGGCCAGCACCTTGCCGTCCCGGGTGCCGCCGATGGTGACCGTGTTGACCTGGGCGCGGCCCTGGCACATCGCGACCAGGTTCTCCGAGCGGGTCTCCGTCCAGCGCACCGGGCGACCGACGTGGCGCGCCGCGGCGGCGAGCACGACGTGCTCGGGATCGGCGCCGATCTTGGCCCCGAACCCGCCCCCGACGTCCGGGGTGATCACGCGCACCTGCTCCGGCCCCAGCCCCAACCAGCCCGCGACCGCGCCCTGCGACATCGCCGCCGCCTGCGTCGACAGCCACAGCGTGAGCCGGCCGTCGTCGTCGGGCACGGCCGCGCCCGCGCGACCCTCCATCGACGCCACGGCGACCCGCTGGTTCTCGATCTCCCGGGTGACCACGACCTCGCAGCCCTCGAACAGGCCCTCGTCGAGCTCCTCCGCCCCGAACGTGCACACCGTGTTCGTGCCGGCCTCGGGGAACAGCAGCACCTCGTCGCGCGCGGCCGCCCGCATGTCGACCACGAACGGCAGCGGCTCGTACTCCACGTCGACGAGCCCGACCGCGTCCTCGACCTGGTAGGCGTCCTCGCAGAGCACGGCGACCACCGGCTCGCCCGCGTAGCGGACCACGTCGCCGGCCAGCGCCGGCAGCGTCATCGCCGGGTTGAAGTTCGGCATCATCGGCGGCGCCGCCGGCAGCCCCAGGTCGGCCGCGGTGAGCACGGCCACGACCCCCGGCGCGGCCAGCGCCTCGGCCGCGTCGACCGACACGACCCTGGCGTGCGCCAGCGGCGACCGGACGAACCCGAGGTGCAGCGCCCCGGTCAGCCGCGGATCTCGGAGGTCCTCGGTGTAGACGCCGCCCGTGCTGAGCAGTCGGGGGTCCTCGACCCGGACGACGCGCGTTCCCATCACGCTCATGGCACTCCCGTCCCCCGGACCGCGTCACTGCGATCCGGCCACGGCGGACACTAGGACCCCGTCACGCGGTGTGTCCACGGTCACCAGCACACCCGATCCACAACCTCCCGGCCAGCAGGATCTACGCGCTTGCCCCACTCCGCGCGCCCGAGCGGGATCACCACCTCAAAGGCGCTCCGCAGAAAGGGGGGCGTCCTCGCAGAGTCGGCCGAGTCCCCGCAGCCCGCCGGCCCGCGGCGACACCCACCCAGAGCGCGACACCACCCCATAGGGCTGCGAGGCCCCCGGCCCGGACGAAAGTGGCTCTCGTCCAGCCAGATCGGACGGAAGCCGCGCTCGTCCGCCGAGGTGGGGCGCAGCGCCACGAGGCGAGCCGACCTCGGGGTCATCCCCCATTTCCCCCGGTAGTGACCCCTGGACCTGCGCGGATCGGGCACAACCGGCCGGCGCCGGTCGTTGTAGCGGGTGAGAAGAGAGAGGAACTCCGATGTCGTCCCCCTACCCGCACGACCCGTACACGACCCCGACCCCGACGTCCTCGAACCGCCTCGCGGCGATCCTGGCGCACCTGTCGGCGCCGATCGCGGCGCTGCTGAGCGCCGGCTGGCTCAGCGTGCTCGGACCCCTGCTCGTGTGGCTGGCGAACAAGGACGACCCGTACACCCGCCGCGCCGCGGCCGGGGCGTTCAACTTCAACCTGTCGTTCTGGCTGCTGTACGTGCTGAGCTGGGTGCTGATCTTCACGGTGATCGGCGCGGTCGTCGGCATCCCGCTGATGATCGTGCTGTTCGTGGTGTCCGCGTGGTGCCACATCAAGGGTGCCGTCCGCGCGGCCAACGGTGAGCCCTACGACTACCCCTTCCAGATCCGCGTGCTGTCCTGACCCGGCGGGAGCCGACCGGTTCCCAAAGGTTCAAGCCGCCCGACCCCGCAGCGACGACCATGCCCGTCATGGTCGTCACTGCCGGCTTTCCGGCGGGGAACGGGAGGACACACGTGCGTGCGAACCGCATCTCGGCCAACCTGCGGGTGGCCGACATCGACGCGGCGAAGGGCTTCTACGCCGACTACCTCGGGTTGAGCACCGAGGAGTTCAACATGGGCTGGGTGGCCCGCTACACCGACACCGACACGGGGGCGCACGTCCAGCTCCTCACCCGCGATGCCACAGCGGCGGAGGATGCCGCCATCTCGGTGCACGCGGACGACGTCGACGCCGCCTACGCGGAGGCGCGCGAGCGCGGCTTCGAGATCGTGCACCCGCTGACGACCGAGGAGTGGGGTGTGCGCCGGTTCCTCGTCCGGGCGCCCGACGGCACCGTCGTCAACGTCGTGCAGCACCGGGACTGAGCGGCCGGTCGGGCGGCGGAGCGGTGGAGAGGTCCCAGTACCCGGCGTAGCGTCCGCCCCGCCCCACCAGCTCGTCGTGGGTGCCCTCCTCGACCACCCGCCCGCCGTCGAGGAACACCACCCGGTCGGCCCGGCGGACGGTGCGCAGCCGGTGGGCCACCATCACCACCGTCCGGCCCGCCATCAGCCGCTCGACGCCCTCGTGCACGGCGGCCTCGTTGACCGGGTCGAGCGCGGAGGTCACCTCGTCCAGCAGGACGACGGGGGCGTCCTTCAGCAGCGCACGGGCGATCGAGACGCGCTGGCGCTCGCCGCCCGACAGCAGCGCGCCGCCCTCGCCGACGTCGCTCGCCCAGCCCGCGGGCAGCCGCTCGACGACCTCGTCCAGCCGGGCCGCGACGGCCGCCGACCGGACCTCGGCGGCGGTGGCGTCGGGGCGGGCGAGGCGCACGTTGTCCTCGATGGTGCCGGTGAACAGGTGGACGTGCTGGAAGACGATGGCGATCCGCGCCATCAGCTCCTCGGGGTCGACCGCGCGCACGTCCACGCCGCCCATCCGCACGGCCCCGGCGTGCACGTCGTGGAATCGGGCGATCAGCTGCAGCACCGTCGTCTTGCCCGCCCCGGACGGTCCGACGAGGGCGACGCGCCGGCCCTGCGGCACGGTCAGCGACAGGCCGTCGAGCACCGCGCGGTCGTCGTGGCGGAAGGAGACGGCGTCGAGTTCCAGGTCGTGGCGCCGGGGGCGGACGGGGTCGGGGGCTTGCGGGAGCGGGGCGGTGCCCAGCAGCGCGTCGAGGCGCACGAGTTCGGCACGGGCCCCGCGCAGCGCGCCGCCGATGTCGGCCAGCGACAGCAGCGGGTCGGCGCAGCGGGCGGCGAGCACCAGCACGACCAGCACGTCCGCGGCCCCGAGGCGCCCGCCGAGCGCGAGGTAGGTGCCCAGCGCGAGCAGCGCGGTGAACACCGCCTGCACCACGACCGCCAGGCCCACCACCCCGGGCAGGGCCGAGAGCGTCGAGCGGCGGGAGGCGCGCCCGACCTCGCGCAGGGCGTCGTCGAGCAGCCCGAAGCGCTCGCCGGTCCGCCCGCCCGCGCGCAGGACGGGTTGGGCGTGGACGTACTCGACGACCCGCCCGGTGGCCTCGTTCTCGCGCCGGGCGCGCTCCTCGTCGACGGCCGCGGTCGCGCGCCCGGTCCAGGACTGGACGGCCGCCACCAGGGGCCCGGCGAGCAGCGCGGCCAGCCCCATCCGCCAGTCGAGGGCGAGCACCACCAGCGCGATCGTCAGCGGCGTCACGGCCGCGGCGATCCACGGCGCCAGCAGGTGCGCGATCACGCTCATCGCCCGCAGGACGCCGCGGCCGGCCAGCTCGGAGACCTCCCCGACGCGACCGGCGCCGTACCAGCCCAGCGGCAGCCGGGCCAGGTGGTCGCCGAGGCGGTGGTACACGCCGCGCAGCAGCGTGGTCCCGACGCGGAAGCCGGACAGGTCGCTGCGGTAGCGCAGCACGGCGTAGGCCGCGACCGCGACCGCGAACGCCCCCAGCCACGGCCACGCCTCGGCGGGGGCGCTGCCGAGCAGCGCCCGCAGCACGGGCACCAGCAGGGCGTAGGACAGCCCTTCGGCGACCGCGGTCGCCACCATCAGGGCCACGGTGCGGCGCACCGGGCGGGCGTGCTCGTCGCCCAGCACGCGCAGCAGCAGGCGGATCATCGGTGTTCGTCCTCTCCGGTCGCCTCGGCGAAGGCCGAGCGGTGTGATCGCCACAGGGCCGCGAAGGCGCCGTCGCGGGCCAGCAGGTCGGCGGGTCGGCCGCGCTCGACGACCGCACCGTCCCGCAGGACGACGACGGTGTCGGCGTCGGCGATCGTCTCCAGGCGGTGCGCGACGACCAGGACCGTGCGGTCGCCGTCGCGCGCGGTGAGCGCCCGGCGCAGCACCAGCTCGGTGCGCGGGTCGGCGAAGGCGGTCGCCTCGTCGAGCACCAGCACCGGCGTGCGGGCCAGCAGCGCCCGCGCGATCGAGAGGCGCTGCGCCTCGCCGCCGGACAGCACGGCGTCCTCGCCGATCACCGACGCGTACCCGCGCGGCAGCTCCAGGATCCGGTCGTGGACGTCGGCCAGCCGGGCGGCGCGGACCACGTCGTCGAGGTCGGCGTGCGGGACCGCCAGCGCGATGTTGTCCGCGACCGGGGCCCGCAGCAGCCGGACGTCCTGGAAGACGAAGGAGATCGTGCGGTGCCGCTCCCGGGCGTCGAGCTCGCGCAGGTCGACGCCGCCGACGACGACCGCGCCGCTGGTCGGGTCGGCGGCCCGGGCCAGCAGCTGGACCAGCGTGGACTTCCCGCTGCCCGACGGCCCGACGAGCGCGGTCACCGTGCCCGGCTCCAGGACCAGGTCGACGCCGTGCAGCACCTCGTGGTCGTCCCCGTTCCCGGTGCCGTAGCCGAACCGGACGTCGCGCAGCTCCACGCGGTGCCCGTGCGGTGCCTTCGGCCGGGCGGGCTCCGGGAGCGGCGCCACGTCGAGCACGTCGCGGATCCGGCCGATCGCCCGGCGGGCGGCCTGCAGGTCGTCGAAGCCGTGGCCCAGCGCCGCGACCGGCGCGGTGAGCCCCAGCCCCAGCAGCAGGAACGGCAGCAGGTCGGCCGGGGCCGTCGCCCCGCTGGTGACCGCCACCGTGGCGCCGGTCAGCACGACGAGCAGCACGAACGGCGGCGACAGCGCCAGCTGCATGCCCGCGGCGATCCCGGACATGCCGCGCACCCAGCGCAGGAAGGTGCCGACGAAGTCGTCGACGGCCGTGCGGTAGCCGCGCTGGGCGCGCTCGGCGCCGCCGAACGCCTTGACCACCGCGATGCCCCGCACGAACTCGACGACCGCGCCGGCGATGCGGCCCTGGGCGGCGTCGAAGTCCGCCTGCTCGCGCAGCCGGGTCGGGGTCATCATCAGCGGGACCAGCGCCACCGCCAGCACCACCGGGGCCAGCGTGACCAGGGTGAGCCGCCAGTCGACGGCCAGCAGGTAGGCCAGCGACACCAGCGGCACCACGAACGCGGAGACGAGCTCGCCCGGGGTGTGGGCGATGACCGGGTGCACCGCGCTCACGTCCGGTCCGACCAGCTTCGCCAGCTCCCCGCTGCGCCGCCGGGCGATCCAGCCGATCGGCACGCGCCCCAGGTGCGCGGCCAGCCGCAGCCGCAGCGCCAGCTGCACCCGGTCGTCCAGGAGGTGGCCGACGCCGGCGGAGGCGGCGGTGAACAGCAGCCGCACGACCAGGCCGACAGCGCCGACGACCACGGCGCCCCAGGCGTGGGCCTGGTCGACCGGGCCGGGCGCGAGCAGGACGCGGCCCAGCTCGACGACCGCCAGCAGCGGCGCCAGGCCCGCGACGGCGCCGATGACCTGCAGGACCACGACCAGCGCGAACCCCCCGGCGTGCGGGCGCAGCAACCCGGTCATCGGACACCCTCGCGCACGGGCTCCGGCTGCCCGGTGGCGACCTTCGCCGGCAGGACCGTGAAGGCGATCAGCGCGGCGGCCACCAGCAGCGCGGCGCTGAGGCCGAGGCCGAGCGCGTAGCCGTCGGTGAGGGCCGCGGGCGTGGCGGCCGGCCCGGTCCGGTGCTGGGCCGCCGTGCCGAGCGCGGCCAGCCCGAGCGAGGCGCCGATCTGGCGCGAGCTGTTGAGCAGGCCCGACGCCGTGCCGGTCTCGTGGGTCGCGACGCCCGCGGTGGCGGTGGACACGACCGGGCCCAGGCACAGCCCGAACCCGACGCTCGCGACGATCGAGGGTCCCAGCACGTGGGTCGGGAACGCGCCGTCCGGGCTGATCAGGCTGAACCAGGCGAACCCGGCCGCGGTCAGCAGCGCCCCGGCGACCATCAGCGTCCGCGGCGGGAGCCGGTAGCCGAGCCGGATCGCGAGCACCGAGCCGACCACCACGCCGAGGGCGAACGGCAGGAACTGCAGCCCGGTCAGCGCGGCCCCGGTGCCGAGCACCCGCTGCAGGTAGAGCGACATGAAGTAGAACGCCGCGGCCATGGCCGCCCCGACCAGCAGGTTGTAGGCGTTGGCCCCGGCGACGGAGCGGTTGGCGAACAGGCCCAGGCGCAGCAGTGGTTCGCCCGCGGTCGACCGCTCGACCAGCAGGAACGCGGCCAGCAGCGCCGCGGCGATCACCAGGGTCATCACGGTGGTCTGCGAGGTCCACGGGTACTGCTCGGTGCGGACGATGCCGAACACCAGCAGCGCCGTCCCCGCCGTGGCCAGGACGGCGCCCAGGACGTCCGGGCGGCCGGCGCGTGCCGCGGGCGGGACGGCGGCGACGCCGCGCCAGGCCAGGGCGGCCGCGACGAGGGCGATCGGCACGTTCACGAACATCACCCAGCGCCAGCCGGCGTACTCGGTGAGCAGGCCGCCGACCAGGACCCCGAGCGCGCCGCCCGCGGCGTTCATCGCGCTCCAGATCCCGAAGGCCCGCACCCGCGCCCGGCCGGAGGGGAAGGTCGCGGTCAGCAGGGCCAGCGCGGCCGGGGCCAGTGCGGCGGCGCCGACGCCCTGCGCGGCGCGGGCGGCGACGAGGTGGCCGGGCTCGGTGGCGAAGCCGCCGAGCAGCGAGGCCAGGGCGAACAGGCCGAGCCCGAGCAGCAGGACCCGCTTGCGGCCGTAGCGGTCGGCGAGCTTGCCGCCGAGCAGGAGCAGCGCGCCGAAGGTGAGCGCGTAGGCGTGGACGACCCAGGTCAGGCCGACCGGGCCGAACCCGAGGCCGTCGGCGATCCGCGGGAGCCCGACGTTGACGACGGACAGGTCCAGCGACACCAGGAACTGCACGACGGCCACCGCGGCGAGGGTCGTCCCGGGCCGGACGGCGGACTTTTTGTACATGTACGAAAAGTAGCTCCGGACGGCGCCGCGTGTCGAGCGGTATCCGGCACCGGCTCGCGGGCCGGCCCGCGGGGGTAGCACGATGGGGCCGTGGCCCTCCCCGACGCACCGTCCGGCCGCACGGGCAGACCGCCGCGCACCTCGCGCGCGGAGATACTGGCCGCGGCCCGGCGCATCCTGGAGCGGGACGGCTGGGAGAAGCTGACGCTGCGCCGGCTCGCCGCCGAGGCCGGCGTCAGCACGATGACGCTCTACCACCACGTGCGCGACCGCGAGGACCTGCTGATCCAGCTGATCAACGACCTCGCCGACCAGCTCCCGCCGCCCGACCTGTCCGGCAGCCCCCGCGACCGCATCGTCGCGGCGTCCACCGCGATGCACGACGCCCTCGCCGCCTGGCCGTGGGCGGTCGAGGTGCTCACCACCGACGGCTTCCTCAGCCGCCTCGGCGAGTCGGCGCTGCGGATCGTCGAGGCCATCGTCGCCGGCGCCGTCGACCACGGGTGCACGCCGCAGCAGGCGGTCCACGTCTACCGCAGCATCTGGTACTACACCGTCGGCGAGATCCTCGTGCGCGCCCACTCCCGACGCCGCCGGCCCGACGGCGACCAGCCGGGCGAGACCCTGTTCAGCGGGCCCGACCCGTCGCTGGGCAGGCTCGATCCGGCCCGCCAGCCGCACATGGTCGCCATCGGCGACCGGTGGGGCGAGTTCGCCGCACAGGACACCTACCGGCTGGGGCTGCGGGCGTTCGTCGACGGGCTGCTCGCCAGGGCCGGATCGGCCGAACCCGGCGACCCCGCGACCTGATCGTCACCGCCGCGGAGCCGTAGGCTCCGCGTGCGGCCGGTCGACGGCCGTTGGGCATGCTGGGGTCGACGGGGCGACCACGGATCGTTGGGAGAGGGGGGCGGGGGGCCTGCCGGGGGGCGGGTACCCCGGATTGCCGGTGCCGGAACAGCAGAGCGCAACCGCCGCGAGCTGGATCGGCCACGTGCTGGCCGGGCACCGCCTCGACGCGGTCATCGGCGAGGGCGGGATGGGCGTGGTCTTCCGGGCCACCCACCTGCAGCTGCGGCGCACGGTCGCGCTCAAGGTGCTGCCCCCGTCGCTGGCCGCCGACCACGAGTACCGGCGCCGGTTCCAGCGCGAGGCCGCGATCGCCGCCAGCCTGGAGCACCCCAACGTCGTCCCGATCTACGACGCCGGCCACGCGCACGGGATCCTGTACCTGTCGATGCGGTTCGTCGACGGCGAGGACCTCGGCGCCGTGCTGCGCCGGGAGGGCCGGATGGGCATCGAGCGGGTGTCCGCGCTGCTCGGTCCCATCGCCGACGCCCTCGACGCCGTCCACGAGGCCGGGCTGGTGCACCGCGACGTCAAGCCGGGCAACGTGCTGATCGCGCGGGCGCGCCGCCCGCAGGGCGCCGAGCAGGTCTACCTGTGCGACTTCGGCATCGCCAAGGCGGCCGCCGCCGGCAGCGACATCACCTCGGCCGGGCAGGTCTTCGGCACCCTGCAGTACTCCTCCCCCGAGCAGATCGAGGGCCGCTGGCTCGACGGGCGCTCCGACCAGTACGGGCTGGCCTGCCTGGCCTTCCGGTGCCTCACCGGCCAGGTGCCCTACCCCCGGCCCGAGACGGCGGCGGTGATCTACGCCCACCTCGCGGCCGACCCGCCGCGGCTCGGCCAGCACCGCCCCGACCTGCCCGCCGCGGCCGACGCCGTCATCGCGCGGGCCACCGCCAAGCAACCCGACGCCCGGTTCCCCACCTGCGCGGCCTTCGTCGACGCGCTGCGGTCGAGCGCGCAGGTGCTGCCCCGACCCCGGCCCCGGCCCGAGCCGCGGCCCGACGCCACCGCCGGTTCGGGAGCGCGGGAGCAGCGCAGGCACCTGCCCCGCACGCTGCCGTTGCCGGAGCCCAGGGAACCGGAGGAGCCGACCCGCAAGGTCGAGCAGAGCGAGCCGGTGCCGACGCCGGAGCCGATCCCGGAGCCGACCCCGCAGCCGACGCCGGAGCCGGCCCCGGTTCCGGTCGAGGAGCCCGAGCACACGCCCGAGCCGGCGCGGGAGCCCGCCCCCTCCGGCGGCGCCGTCGCCGCCCCCGTCGACGTCCGCGCCGAGCGCGACACCGACGACGGCTCGTCCATCACCGTCACCTGGACCGCGGGCGGCCCCGGGGAGGTCGAGTACAAGATCACCCGGCTGACCCCGGACGGCCGGTCGCGGGTCATCGGGCGCACCCGCTCGACCGCCATCGTCGACGGCGCCGTCGCGCCCGACAGCGACGTCCCGGTCTACGAGGTCATGGCCCGGCTCGGACCGGCCAGCTCCGAGCGGGTGCGCTCCGAACCGGGACCCGCACCTGCGCGCGCGGCCCAGCCGTCGGCCGCCCCGGACCCCGAGCCGCCGGGCGGGATCCCCGCCGTCCAGCACCTCACCGCGTCCGCTACCGGCGCGCTGGCCTTCGAGTGGCCGCCGGGCATCACCGAGGCGATGGTCGTGGTCCGCCAGGACCGGCCGCCCGAGGCGCCCGACGACCCGGCCGCCACCGCCTGGAAGATCACCAACATGCGCTACCAGCTCGACGGCGGCCTGCTGCTCCCCGCGTCGGTCGCGCGGCCCTGCCACGTCGCGGTGGCCTCGTGCCGGCGCGAGGGCGGCGCGCTCGTGGTGGCCCCGGGGTTCGACCCGACCGCGCGCACCGCGGTCGGGCCCTGACCGGCGCGCCTACCAGCGGTCGAGCGAGCCGACCAGCATGAACCCGGCGATCCCCACGAAGAACGCCGCGAACCCGAGCTGCACGACGAGCCCGATCCCGCCGTCCAGGCCGTAGGCCAGCGCGTCGGTCAGCATGCCCACCGGCAGGAAGCACAGGAACATCCAGGCGAACGCCCGGAAGCCGAGCATGAACAGCCCGTCCCACCAGCCGAACAGCAGCCCCCACAGCAGGATGCCGAGGCCGAGGTGGGCCAGGTACAGCCAGTACCTCAGCGCCGTGCCGGACTCCGGCAGGAACCACTGCACCCCGCCCATCACCTCGACCCCGACGACCTCCGCCTCCCACAGCCGCAGCGTGACCGGCTCCCCCTCCGGCGCCTTGGCGTAGAAGCTCGACGACACGTCGCGGCTCTGCCGGGCGCCGTCCGCGGCCTGCCAGGTGATCTCGTAGTGGGTGGTCGTCGTGGTGTTGGTGCTGCCGTTCGCGTCGGTCGTCGTCGAGGTGGTGGTGTAGGTGCGCCGGTCGACGACCGAGCCCGGCTCGCTGTCGAGGCAGCCCGCGCTCTCCCGGTCGCAGTCGATCGCACCCCGGAACTCCACGGTCTGGCGGACCGGGCCGACGGCACCGACCAGCGCCGCGACGAGCACCCCCAGGCCCACCGCGACGACGACCCACCGCCGCCAGGACGTCCCGGGCAGCACGGGGCGCCGGCGCACCCGGCCGAACCCGCGAAACCTCATCGGCCCCGATGGTGCCCGCTCCCGGACGCCCTCGTCGCCGCCGTTCAGGGGCAATTGAGGCGGCGTTGACGGCCGACTCAGCTGAGCCGTTCGGCCACCACCCGGGCCACGAACTGCCTGGTGCGCTCCTGCACCGGGTCGCCGAGGACCTGCTCGGGTGGCCCGGACTCCAGCACGCGGCCGCCGTCGAGGAAGCACACGGTGTCGGAGACCTGCTTGGCGAAGCCCATCTCGTGGGTGGCCATCAGGATCGTCATGCCGCCGTCGGCCAGCTCGCCCACGATCTTCAACACCTCGCCGACCAGCTCCGGGTCGAGCGCGGAAGTGATCTCGTCGAGCAGCAGCAGGCGGGGGCGCACGGCCAGCGCCCTGGCGATGGCGACCCGCTGCTGCTGCCCGCCGGAGAGGCGATCGGGGTAGGACCCGGCGAACGTCTCGAGCCCCACGCGCTCCAGCAGCTCGCGGCCCCGCTCGTCGGCCTCGCGCGCCGGCACCCCGTGCACCACCCGTGGCGCGAGCGCGACGTTCTGCGCCGCCGTCATGTGCGGGAACAGGTTGTAGCCCTGGAACACGATCGCCATCCGCCGCTGGGCGGCGGCCGCGTCGGCGCGCGGGTCGGAGACGTCGACCCCGTCGAGCAGGATCCGCCCGTCGTCGACCTCCTCCAGCAGGTCCACGCAGCGCAGCAGCGTCGACTTGCCCGACCCCGACGCCCCGATCAGCGTCACGACCTGGTTCTCGGCCACCACGAGGTCGATGCCGGCGAGGACGGTCGTGCCCCCGTAGTGCTTGACGAGGTCGCGGACCTCCAGGACGGGGGTCGTACCGCCCGGCCCGGGTGCCTTCGACGCGGCCCCGTCGGGCAACGCGGACGCGCTCACACGGCCCCCTGCCGCCGGGCCGCGCGCGCGGACAGCGCGTCGGCGATCCGCCCCGTCGGCACCGCCAGCAGCACGAACAGCAGCGCCGCCACGACGTAGGGGGTGAAGTTGAACGAGTTGGCCTGCTGGATCTGCGCGGCGCGCACCGCGTCGACCGCGCCCAGCACGGAGATCAGCCCGACGTCCTTCTGCAGCGCGACGAAGTCGTTGAGCAGCGGCGGCAGCACCCGGCGCACCGCCTGCGGCAGGATCACCAGCCGCATCGACTGCCGGTGCGTGAGCCCCAGCGACCGCGCCGCCATCCGCTGCGACGGGTGCACCGACTCGATGCCGGCGCGGAAGACCTCCGACACGTACGCCGAGTACACCAGGATCAGCGTGACCGTGCCGAGCACCGCGGCGTCGGTCGGCACGCCCTGCAGCCGCAGCCCCGGCACCCCGAAGCCGATCAGGTACAGCGCGATGATCAGCGGGACGCCGCGGAACAGGTCGACGTAGCCGATGGCCAGCGCGCGGACCGGGAAGAACACCGGACCGCGCAGCGTGCGCAGCACGGCCAGCAGCAGACCCAGCACCAGGATGCCGATCTCCGCCGCGACCAGGACGCGGACGTTGAGCCACAGCCCGGCCAGCACCGCCGGCAGCGACTCCCACGCCGTCGCCGGGTCGAAGAACGTCGCGCGCACCCGCGGCCAGCCCGGCGAGTTCGTCACCAGCAGGACCAGCGCCGCCGCGAAGACGAGCGTGGACACGACCGCGACGAGCGTCGACCGCCGCGCCCGGGACCGCCGGTAGGCGGCCCGCTCCAGCGCGAGCGGGCTGGGCGCCACCGCGTGCGTCACCTCAGTTCGGGCGCCGTCCCGGCCGACGACAGCCACTGCGTCTCCAGCTGCTCCAGCTCGCCCGAGTCACGCAGGCGGTCGACCGCCTCCGACACGCACCCGGTGAGCGGGCTGCCCAGCTCCAGCACCGCGCCGAACTGCTCGGGCGTCCCGCTGCCCAGCGGCAACTGCCCGACGATCGCGCCGTTGTCCAGCTCGGCCGAGGTGATGTAGAAGGCCGTCGGCAGGTCGACGACGATCGCGTCGACCTGGCCGTTGGTCAGCGCGAGCTTGGCGTCGTCGTTCGTGTTGAACACCGACGGGCCGGCCGTCGGGGCGATCTGGTCGGAGACCGCCTGCAGGCTCGTCGTGCCGACCTGCGCCCCGATCCGCAGCTCCTTGAGCTGCGCGATGGACGTCGCGCTCGCCGCCGGCGAGCCCTCCAGGGCGACCACCGCCTGCTTGACGTCGTAGTACGGGGAGGAGAAGTCGACGGCCTGCTTGCGCTCGTCGGTGATCGAGAATTCCGTCAGGTTGACGTCATAGGTCTTCGGGCCCGGCTGGATCGCCGCGTTGAACGGCACCCGCACCCAGGCGACCTTGTCGCGGGCGTAGCCGAGCTCCTCGGCGATCCCGTAGGCGACCGCGCTCTCGAAGCCCTGACCGGAAGCCGGGTCGTCGTCGAGGTACCACGGCGGGTAGACGGGCTGGTCGGTGCCGAACGTCAGTGTCCCGGCGGTGAGCGTGGGCAGCGCGCCCGGCTCGCAGGCCGCGGGGGCGTCGGCGGGCGCGGTGTCGGCGGGGGCGCAGCCGACCGCCGCGGCCAGCGGCACCAGCAGCGCCGCGACGGCGACCAGGCGCCGGAACGAGGAGGTCACGGGCAGGATTGTCGCCGCTGCCGGGGCAGCTGTCGATCACCCGTCGAGAACGAAGTTGTCGTGATCAACAGGCCCTGTGGATCACGACAAGTTCGTTCTCGACGGGGCCGGGGCTAGTGCGTGGCGGGGACCTCGCCCTTGATGTCGTCGTAGGTGGTCCTGCCCGGTGCCTCGGTGGGCACGTAGATCACCCGGATCACGCCGGTCGGGAACACCTCGGTGGCGGTGACCGCCAGGTGGTAGGGGGCGTCGCCGTCGTCGAAGAGGCGCCGGCCCTTGCGGGCGGCGACCGGGTGCACCAGCAGGCGCAGCTCGTCGACCAGGCCCGCGGCCAGCAGCTGCTGCACCACCGAGATCGAGCCGGGGATGAGCACACCGGTGACCGACGGGTCGGCCTTCAGCGCGGTGACGGCCTCGACGAGCTCGCCGTCGAGCTGCTCGGAGTGGCGCCAGGTGAACTCGAGCGGCCGGCGCGAGACGACGACCTTGCGCAGGTCGCCGAGCTGCTTGGCCATCGCGGCGTCGGCCTCGCCCGCCTCCTCGCGGTCCGGCCAGGCGCCGGCGAAGCTGTCGTAGGTCTCGCGGCCGATGAGCAGCACGTTCGAGGTGGCGTAGTCCTCGGTCACGGCGCGGCCCATGTTCTCGTCGAAGTACGGGAAGTGCCAGTCGGGGTCGATCTCGGCGACGCCGTCGGCCGAGATGAACAGGGTCGAGATGAGCTTCGCCATCGGGACGGTCCCTTCGGGTCGGTGTGTCGGTGGTGTCGGTGGGTTGGACCGGCACGCCGCCCCGACCTCATCGGTCAGGGCGCCGGCTCGGGTGGTTCGACGAGGCGGTGCCGGTAGGCCAGCGCGACCAGCTGGGCGCGGTCGCGGGCCCCGAGCTTGGTCATCGCCCGGCTGACGTGGGTCTTGGCGGTGGCGTTGCTGATGGTCAGCGCGGCGGCGATCTCGGTGTTGCTCAGGCCGTGCGCGACGAGCGCGAGCACCTCCCGCTCCCGGGCGGTGAGCCGGTCCAGGACGCCGGGGCCCAGCCGCGGGGCGGGCCGGTCGGTCAGCCGGGCGATCAGCCGCCGGGTCGGTCCGGGCGACAGCAGCGCCTCGCCGCCGACGACGACGCGGATGCCGCGCAGCAACTGGCGGGGCTCGGTGTTCTTGACCAGGAAGCCGGCCGCGCCCGCGCCGAGCGCGTCGATCACGTACTCGTCGTGGTCGAAGGTGGTCAGCACGAGCACGTGGACGTGGCCCAGATCGGGATCGGCGACGATCTCCCGGGTGGCCCGCAGCCCGTCGACGCCGGGCATCCGGATGTCCATGAGCACGACGTCGGGGCGGGTGCGGCGGGCCAGGTCGACCGCGGTGGCGCCGTCGGCCGCCTCACCGACCACGACCATGTCGGGCTCGGAGTCGACGAGCACCCGGAAGCCGCCGCGGACGAGCGCCTCGTCGTCGGCGATGAGCACGCGGATCGGTTCGTCCATCGCCCGGCATCATCGCGGGTCGGGCAGGGGCAGCTCCGCGCGCACCTCGTAACCGCCGTCGGGGTGCGGCGCCGCGGTCAACCGGCCGGACAGGGCGCGGGCGCGCTCGCGCATCCCGTCGATGCCGTGCCCGTTCCGGGTGCCCGTGGCCGTGCCGGTCGACCTGGCCGCGGCGGGCCCGTCGTCGCGGATCCGGATGAGCAGCCGCGACGGCTCGTGCGCCAGCGCCAGGCGCACGGTGCTGGCCCCGGCGTGGCGCAGCACGTTCGTCAGCGCCTCCTGGACGATCCGGTAGGCGGCCAGGTCGACCGGCACGGGCAGCGGGCGAGGCTCGCCCTCGACGCTCAGCTCCACCCGCAGGCCCGCCGTCCCGGCCGTGTCGAGCAGGTCGGGGAGCCGGGCGAGCCCGCCCCGCGGTCCGAGCGGCTCCTCCTCGGCCGGGGCGTCGGTGCGCAGGATGCCCAGGATCGTCTTGACGTCGACCAGGCCGTCGTCGCAGACCCCCTTGATCGCGGAAAGGGCGTCGCGGGCCTGGTCGGGGCGCTGGTCGACGACGTGCAGACCGACACCGGCCTGCACGCTGATGGTGGCGAGCGTGTGGCCGAGGACGTCGTGCAGCTCGCGGGCGATGCGCAGCCGCTCCTCCGCGACGAGCAGGCGGGAGCGCTCCTCCCGGGCCCGGGCCTCGCGCTCGAGCCGGCCGCGGGTGGCGGCGAGCACCGCCCGGTGGTAGCCGACGGCCGCGCCCGCGCTGGTCGCGGTGGCCACGAGCAGCACCGCGTCGGGGACCACGCCGACGGTCTCGACGTCGCCGAGCACCACCCGGATCGCGACGACCTGGACGAGCGCGGTGGGCACCGCGGCGGCGAGGCCCCAGCGCCAGCCCCGGTGGGCGGCGACCGTGTAGCAGCCGACCAGCGGGGCCAGCACGACCAGCTGGCCGGGCAGGCCGGCGGCGAACCAGCCGAGGGTGACGGCGTTGAGCAGGGCGAGCGCCGCGACCGGGTGGCTGCGGCGCACCGCGAGCCCCCCGATGACCGCAGCGGCCAGGGCGAACGCGGCGGCATCGGGGAAGCGCGGGATCGCCGGCGCACGCGGGTCGAGCCCGGCGAAGGCGACGACGAGCACCGCCGCCGCCACGCAGGCGCCCAGACCCGCGTCGACCAGGACCGGTGGCAGCGGACCGCGGCGCGCACGCATCATGTGGACCGTCCCGTCGCCCTCGCCGCGGAGCACGGTCCCATGGTGCGCGCCAGGCACCGGGCGCGCATCCACCCACGGCCGTACTCCCCCGGTCGCATGCGCGTGCCGCCGGTGGCGGTCCGTACGCCGTGGGTGCCAGGACCGAGACGCATCCGCTGCTCGATGCGCCGCCCCGGCGCCGTGAGGAGCATCGGTCGGGTCCGGTGCGAACGCCACCGGCGCCGTCCGACCGGAGGGATCCGCCATGTCCGCTTCGCTGCTCGCCGCGACCGACGCCGTGCACCACTGGGCCGCCGCCGGCGGCTACACCCTCGGGACCGGGCGGACCGTGCCCTCCGTGGCCGCCGTGGTCGGGCTGATCAGCGCGGTCGGCGGCTGGCTGGCGCTGGCCCGGCCCGGCCGCGTCGGGAACCGGCGGCGCGTCGCCGGCGCGGCCGTGGTGGCGGGCCTGCTCGGCGCCG
>NZ_JAHDTH010000401.1 GCF_018531445.1 Pseudonocardia lacus | reverse complement strand
ACAAGACGGTGGAGCGAGGGGCCAAGCCACCTGAGCCATCGAGGGCAGCCAGCATGAAAACCATCCTCGCTCCACCTGCATCACCCCATCCTCTCCGACGACGGGGGACGTCTCTGGAAGGTAGGGCTGCATGAGTTCCCCGGCGCGCACCACGGTGCTCTCCGTCGAGGACCTGGTCGTGACCTACGGCGGACGCCGCGACCCGCTGCGGGCGGTGGACGGGGTCTCGCTGGGCGTCCGGCGCGGCGAGACGCTCGGGATCATCGGCGAGTCCGGCTCGGGGAAGTCGACACTGGCCGCGGCCATCGCCGGGCTCACACCGGTGACCTCGGGACGGATCCGCATCGCCGACGCCGACGGCGCGCCGGTCGACGTCCCGGCCACGGTCGGCCGCTCCGGCCGGGTCCAGATGATCTTCCAGGACCCGATGCTGGCGCTGAGCCCCAGCCTGCCGGTGTGGCGCAGCGTCGCCGAGCCGCTGGCACCGCGTTCGCTGCGCGTCCCCGGCCGGTTCCGCGCCCGGGCCGTCGAGCTGCTCGGTCGGGTCGGACTCGGACCGGAGCTGGCCGAGCGCCGCCCGGCGCAGCTGTCCGGCGGGCAGCGCCAGCGGGTCACGATCGCCCGCGCCGTCGCCGCCAGCGCCCCCGTGGTGATGTGCGACGAGCCCGTCGCCGCCCTGGACATCTCGTTGCAGGCCGGAGTGCTGCGCCTGCTCGACGAGATGCGCGCCGAGCACGACCTGACCTACCTGTTCATCTCCCACGACATGACCTCGATCGCCCGGCTCGCCGACCAGGTCGGCGTGATGTACCTGGGCCGGCTGGTCGAGGTGGGGCCGGTGCGGGCGGTGCTGGGCGAACCCCGCCACCCCTACACCCAGGCGCTGATCAGCGCCGTGCCGTCGGTGGCGCGGGCCGGCCGGGCCGGCGAGCGCACGCTGCTGTCCGGCGAGATCCCGGACGCTCGCCGTCCGCCGTCGGGCTGCCGGTTCCGCACCCGGTGCCCGTTCGCGCAACCGCTCTGCGCCCGCGAAGCGCCCGTCCTCTCCGCCGCCGGCACCGACAGCACCGACAGCACCGACAGCACCGACAGCACCGGCGAGCACCGCACCGCCTGCCACTTCTGGCCGCGGATCCGCGACGACCGCGCCGCGTCCACCGCCGCCTGAGCCACCCGTCCCGTCGGGGATCCGCCGCACCAGCCCGCACGAAGGAGTGCCCCCATGTCCCCTGCCCTCCCGACCCGGCGCCGCCCCGGCCGCCGGACCCGCCTGCTCGCCGGGCTCGTCGCGGTGGCGTCCGCTGCCGCGTGCTCGTCCGGCGGCGCCGCTCCGTCCGGCGCCACCGGCGGGGCGCCCGACCCGGCCGGCACCGTGAACGTCGTGCACGGCTCCACGCCGAACCAGTTCGACCCGTGCGGCACGCTCAACGGCTCCGAGCTGGCCTACATGTGGGCCGTGTACGCCCCGCTGATCCGGTCGAACCCGGTCACCGGCGAGCTCACCCCGGGCATCGCCACCGCCTGGGAGACCGCCCCCGACGGGCTGAGCCTGACGCTGACCCTGCGCTCCGGGCTGACCTTCCAGGACGGCACCCCCATCGACGCGACCACCGCCGCGGAGAGCCTGAACCAGTGCCTGGAGCTGGGCAACCAGACCGTGCCGGGGCTGGAGGGCGTGGCCGCGCAGGACCCGACGACGCTGGTGTTCACCCTGTCCAGCCCGTCGTCGGGGCTGGTCGACCTGCTCGGCAGCCGGCTCGGGCTGCTCGCCTCACCCCGCGCCCGGGAAGCCGAGGGCACCGCGTTCGGGTCCAAGCCCGTCGGTGCCGGCCCCTACCGGTTGACCGAGTTCGTGCCGGGCAGCTCCATCCGGCTCACCCGGTGGGACGGCTACCAGGAAGCCGGGCCGCCGCCCGGCAAGGCGGCCGCCATCGCCGTGCAGATCATCACCGACCCGTCGGCGCAGGTGGCCGCGCTGACCGGCGGTCAGGCCGACTACGGCTACCGGCTCGACAGCAGCGCCGCGGCGGCCCTGCGTGACGTGCCCGGGGTCACCCTGAGCAACGAGATCGGCGTGGCGATCAGCGACCTCAACATCGACCGCAGCCAGGGCCCGCTGCAGGACGTCCGCGTGCGGCAGGCGCTCAGCTACGCCATCGACCGCACGGCCGTCGCCGCCGCGGCCAACGACGGCCTGAGCGACGTGGGCTCGGTGCAGCCGTACCCGCCCGGGCACCCGTACCACTTCGACGACCTCGACGGCGCCTACCCGCGCGACATCGCGAAGGCCAAGCAACTGCTCGCCGAGGCCGGCTACCCGAACGGGGTCACCCTGCGCGGCGTGTCGCTCGACGGTGCGAACTTCCAGAACAACGCCGTGCTCATCGCCCAGCAGCTCGCCGAGGCCGGCATCACGGTGGACTTCGAGGCCAAGGCGCTGCCGGACGCGACCAAGAGCTTCTACACCGACCACCAGTACGACATCTTCTCCACCGGGATGAACTCCGGCCCGGACTGGCTGACCATCTACCGCAGGCTGCTGGCCACCACGTCCTCGGGCAACGCCGGCAAGGTCCCGGTGCCCGGCGGCGACGAGGCCCTCGCCCAGCTCAACGCGGCCACCACTCCCGAGCAGCTGCAGGCCGCGCTGCGCAACGCCACCCAGGTGCTGCAGGACCAGCTGCCGATCGTGCCGCTGTACTTCACCCCCTACGTGGCGGCGTGGACCGACCGGGTCACCGGCGGACCGGACGCGTTCGCGATCAACGGCGAGGCCGACTTCACCGCACTCGGCGTCACGAGCGCGGGCTGACGTGGCCGCCCACGAGTCCGCGACGCTGGCCGGGACGCCGGCCGAGCCGGCCCCGCCGGGCGGTGCCGAACCGGCGCCGGCCGTCGAGCGCGGCCGCGGTCGGCTC
>NZ_JAHDTH010000400.1 GCF_018531445.1 Pseudonocardia lacus | reverse complement strand
GTCGCGGTGGCCGACCGCTCCCCCGGGGCCGCCAACGCGCGCGTCCGGCTGGCCGCCGCGGCCGACCAGGACCTCGCCGAGCGCGCCGCCCCGGCGCTGCTCACCGAGGAGCGGGAGGTGCGCTGGCACGACGGCGACCTCGTCGCACGCCGGGTGCGCCGGCTCGGCGCGATCGAACTGGAGGAGCACCGCCTGCCCGACCCGCCGCCGCAGGCGCTGCGCGCCGCGCTGCTCGACGGCCTGCGCGCGGAGGGCCTTGGCCTGCTGCGCTGGAGCGACACCGCCCGCCGGCTGCGCGACCGGCTCGCCACCCTGCACCGGGTGCTGGGCGAGCCGTGGCCCGACGTCTCCGACGCCGCGCTGCTGGCCGAGCCCGACCGCTGGTGGACCGGGCGGCTCGCCACCGCCCGCTCGCGCGCCGACCTGGCCCGCGTCGACGCCGGCGAGGTGCTGCGCGGCCTGCTGGACTGGCGCACCGCGCCGCGGCTCGACGAGCTCGCCCCGGAGCGGGTCGCGGTGCCGTCGGGGTCGCGGATCGCGCTGGACTGGTCGGGCGAGCAGCCGGTGCTGCCGGTGCGGGTGCAGGAGGCCTTCGGGTGGACCGACTCGCCCACCGTCGCCGACGGCCGGCTGCCCGTCCTGCTGCACCTGCTCTCCCCGGCCGGGCGACCCGCTGCGGTCACCGCCGACCTGGCGTCGTTCTGGGCGAACGGCTACCCGCGGGTGCGCGCCGAGCTGCGCGGGCGCTACCCCAAGCACGACTGGCCGGAGGACCCCCTGGCAGCCGCCCCCTCGCGGCGGCCGCGGCGCCCCCGCCCGTGAGCCCGCCAGCAGCCCGAGCCGACCCGGACCCGACCCGATCGAACACACGTTCTAGCATCAGCCTGGATGGCCCGCACCTCCGCGAACCAGCACGAGTAGGGAGCACCCCGGCCCGATGACCACGCCCGAGCAGCCCACCGCCACCGACCCGGCCGAGCAGGCCACCCCCGCCAAGGGTGCGGGGCGGGCCGGCAAGGCCGCCCTCGACACCGCCCCCGCCGCTCCCGACACCGAGAGCGCCGCCGAGAGCGCCGCCGAGGGGGCAGGCGAGGATGCCGCGCCGGAGGGCGAGGCCGCGCCGGAGAAGCGCCGCCGCGGCCGGCCGAAGGGCTCGACCGCGCGCACCACGCGCACCATCGAGCTGATCCTCACCGTCAGCGGCACCGTCGACGGCGACTGGCAGGCCGAGCTCAAGCAGGGCAGCGCGTGGCTCAGCCGCGGTCTGCCGGTGTCCGCGGCGGCCGTCGCCAGCGCCGCGCGGGAGCTGCACCCGGAGCTGGCCGACCCGATCGACGCCGCCATCGGCGCCGCCCGCGAGCAGCGCGCCGCCCGCGTCGCCGCGCTGGAGGCGGAGCTGGAGCAGGCCCGCAAGGCCCTCGCGGAGATCGACGGCTGACCGGCCACCGGGGCGGGGTCGTGGCGATCGGATAATCGACGCCACGATCCGGCTCGCGGCGCGAGGATGGGCGGGTGGACGAGCCGCGCTACACGCTGATCCAGATCTCCGATCCGCACGTCGAGGACGAGGGAGCCGTCGGGCGCTACGGCGCCGACACCGCCGCCGGGCTCCGGCTCGCGCTGCGCCGCCTGGAGGAGTCGGCGGTGCGGCCCGACGCCGTGCTGGTCACCGGCGACCTCACCGAGAACGGCACCCCGGCCGAGTACCGCCGGTTCCGCTCGGTCGTGGAGCCGGTCGCGGCCCGGCTGGCCGTCCCGTTCGCCTACGCGATGGGCAACCACGACGACCGCGCCGCCCTGCGCGCGGTGCTGCTGGGCGACGGGTCGGGCTCCACCGACCCGCTGTTCCACGTGCTGCGGGTGCGCGGGCTGCGGATCGTCGTGCTCGACAGCTCCGTGCCCGGGCTGGCCCACGGCGAGCTCTCGGGCGGCCAGCTCGACCTGCTGCGCGCCGAGCTGGCCGAGCCCGCCCGCGACGGCACCGTGCTCGTGCTGCACCACCCGCCGCTTCCCTCGGCGCTCCCGGTCACCGCGGCCATCGGGTTGCGCGGGCGGGCCGCGCTGGGCCAGGTGCTCGCCGGGACCGACGTGCGGATCGTGCTGGCCGGGCACACCCACGTGGTCAGCGCGGGCACGCTGGTCGGCATCCCGGTGTGGACGCCGGGCGCGCTGGCCAGCACGAGCGACTCACTGCCCCCCGCGACCGCCGGCACACGACTGGTGGCCGCCCCCTCGGTGGCGCGCATCGACCTGTTCGACGACTCACTGCTCGCCACCGCCGTACCCCTGGACGGCCGCACGATCGCCGAGGTCGACCCGGAGACGACGGCGCGGATAGTGCGGCGCCTGCGGGCCGAGCCGACGACCGGGGCGGAGCCCGAGGTGCGCACCGGCTGACCGGTCTCCCGGCGAGCTGCGACAACGCACCCAGCGCTGCGAGCCCCCCCCCCCCCCGAGCTGCGGGACCCACCCCACCCCGCGCGCCCGACCCCAGCCCGTCCTCGCAAACCCAGCTGCGCCCCGCAGCGTCCGCTGTGCCATCGCAGCCCGCCGGCGCGCTGTGAGGACACACCCCACGCTGCGAGACCCACCCCGCCCTGCGAGACCCACCCCGTGCTGCGAGACCCACCCCGCCCTGCGAGACCGTCCCGGCGCGCCCTCGCAGGCCCCGCTGCGCGTCGCAGCACCCGGTGGATGCTCGCAGCCCGCCGGCCCGCTGCGACAACACACCCCACGCTGCGAAACCCACCCCGCCCTGCGAGACCCACCCCGCCCTGCGCGCCCGACCCCAGCCCGCCCTCGCAAACCCCGCCGCGCCCCGCAGCGCCCGCTGTGCCATCGCAGCCCGCCGGCGCGCTGCGAGACCCACCCCACGCTGCGAGACCCACCCCGCCCTGCGCGCCCGACCCCAGGCCCGCCCTCGCAAACCC
>NZ_JAHDTH010000399.1 GCF_018531445.1 Pseudonocardia lacus | reverse complement strand
CGCCCGGTTCGTCGGCAACGGCGGTGCCGGCGCCGTCCGCTGGACCGGCCGCGTGTTCGGCCAACCGGCGGACGACGAGCTCGACGACCGTCCGGCGCCGCAGGACGGCGGCCGGCGGGCACGACCCCGGAGCCGCGCCGCCCAGCCCGCGGTCCGGTCGGTCGCGCGGTCCGCCCCGGCCGGGCTGACGTGACGGGGCTGACGTGACGGGGCTGACGTGACGGGGCTGACGTGACGGGGCTGACGTGACGGGGCTGAGGTGACGGTGGCGCCGCTGGCCGTGCTGTTCGACCGGGACGGCACGCTGATCATCGACGTGCCCTACTGCGCCGACCCGCGGCGCGTGTGCCCGATGCCGGCCGCGGTGCCGGCCCTGCGGATGCTGCGCGCGGCCGGCGTCCGGATCGGCGTGGTGACCAACCAGTCCGGCATCGGCCGCGGCCTGATCACCGCGGAGCAGGCGGCCGCGGTCAACGCCGAGGTGGTCCGGCTGCTCGGGCCCTTCGACACCTTCCGGGTCTGCCCGCACGCGCCCGACGAGGGCTGCGCGTGCCGCAAGCCGCGGCCGGGGATGGTGCTCGACGCCGCCGCCGAGCTCGGGGTGCCACCGGCGCGCACCGCGGTGATCGGCGACATCGGCGCCGACGTCGAGGCGG
Source organism: Pseudonocardia lacus (assembly GCF_018531445.1). Taxonomy (GTDB): domain Bacteria; phylum Actinomycetota; class Actinomycetes; order Mycobacteriales; family Pseudonocardiaceae; genus Pseudonocardia; species Pseudonocardia lacus. The sequence continues at coordinate 2,349 of NZ_JAHDTH010000399.1, read as the reverse complement.
CCGCGGCCGCCGGCGCGGCGGCCGTCATGGTGCCCACCGCGGTGACCCGGCCGGAGGAGATCCGCCGGGCGCCGGTGGTCCGGCGCACCCTGGTCGAGGCGGTCGAGCACCTGCTGGGCCCACGGTGACCCGACCACTGACCTGACGGGAGTGACCCCGGCCGTCAGCGTGGGAGCGCCATCACGGCGTCGAGCACCTCGTCGACCCGCACGGCGAGCAGCGCCGGGTCGGGGTCGTCGGCGAACGGGTCGCCGCGGCGCAGCTCGGGGTGCTCGATCACCCGGTGCGGCCCCGGCGGCGGCCCCCAGCGCCGCGGCCCGGTCGGCCCGAACAGCACCACCGACGGCGTGCCCACGGCGGCGGCCAGGTGCGCGATGCCGGTGTCGCCCGAGACCACCAGGCGGGCCCCCGCGACCAGGGCGCAGAGCTCGGTCAGCGTGGTGCGCCCGGCCAGCACCCGCGCGGCGGGCAGGCCCGCGGCCGCTGCGGTGCGCTCGGCCCGCTCGCGCTCCGCGGCCGAGCCGGTGACCACCACCGGGACCGGGCCGTCCAGCGCGGCCGCCACCGCGGCGAACCGGTCGACCGGCCAGCGCTTGGCGCCGAAGGCCGCGCCGGGGTGCACGACCACCGCGGGATCGGACCTCGACGGCGGATCCAGCCGCAGGTCCAGCGGGTCGGCCGGGATGCCGTGCCGCTCCAGCAGCCCGCACCAGAGCTCCCGCTCGTGCGGGTCCGCCGCCAGCGCCTGCGCGTGCGTCGGTCCGGGCCACCCGGGCGGGCCACCGAAGCCGATCCGCGCCGCCGGGCCGGTGGCGTCGAGGGCGGCGTGGCTCTGCGGGCCGGCCCCGTGCAGGTTGACGGCCAGGTCGGGCGGGCCGTCGGGCGGGCGGCGCAGGTCGGAGATGGCGGCCGTGGGTTGGACGGCGTCGACCGCGCCGGTCAGCGCGGCCAGCGGGCCGAGCGCGGCCGGGGTGGCGAGCACGATCCGGTGCTCCGGGCGGGCGCGGCGCAGCGCCCGCAGCGCGGGCACCGCGACCAGCAGGTCGCCCAGGCCGAGCGCGCGCAGGACCAGCGCCACCGGCGCGGAGGGTCTCGACGGTCCAGTGGGCCCCGGGGCCGGCGACCCGGCGGCGCTCACCCGGTCGCCCCGGCGGGAGCGGCGATGTGCACGACCTTGGTGGTGGTCATCTCGTCGAGCAGCTCCGGCCCGTAGCCGAAGCCGCGGCCGCTGGCCCGGCGCGGCTGGGCCGCGCCGCCCGGGGCGCCGCCGAACACGTCGTTGATCTTCACCGTGCCCACCGGCAGCTCCCGCCACGCGCGCTGGGCGTGGGCCATGTCGGGCGTCAGCACCGTCGCGGCGAGGCCGTAGGCGTCGTCGGCGGCCTCCCGCAGCGCCGTCGCGAAGTCCGGCACCACCCGCACCGGGGCGACCGGCCCGAACGTCTCCTCGCGCAGCACATCCGCGTCGGGCGGGCACGCGGTCAGCACGGTCGGCGGGTAGAACGAGCCCACCCCCGCCGGGACCTCGCCCCCGACCAGCACCCGGGCCCCGCGGCCGGCGGCCCCGGCGACGTGGCCGTGGACGTGGGTCCGGTGCGCCCGGTCGACCAGCGGGCCGATCCGCTCCGCCCACCGCCGGGCCTCGTCGACGAGCGCGTCGAGGAACGCGTCGGCGACGCCCGCGTGGACGTAGACGCGCTCGACCGACACGCAGATCTGCCCGGCGTTGGCGAACGCGCCGAGCGCGGCCTGCCCGGCCGCCCACCTCGGGTCGACGCCGTCGTCCACGACGAGGGGATCGTTGCCGCCGTTCTCCAGCAGGACGTGGGCACCGCTGCCGGCGCAGCTCACCGCGATCCGCCGCCCGGTCGCCGTGCTGCCGACGTGCGCGACCACGTCCACCGGGGCGGCGGCCAGCATGGCGCCGACCTCACCGTCCCCGTCGAGGATCTCCAGCACACCCGCCGGCAGGTGCGCGGCGAGGATCTCGGCGAAGCGCCGCCCGGTGTGCGGGCACCGCTCGCTCGGCTTGTGCACGACGGTGTTGCCGGTGGCGAGGGCGGCCCCGATCAGCCCGCCGGCCACCGCGACCGGGTCGTTCCACGGCGTGAGCACGACCACGACGCCGCGCGGCTCGGGCACCATCAGGTCGGTCGCCGCCCAGGCGCCGTGCAGCGCCCGGCCGCGGTGCACCGGCCCCAGCTCCGCGTACTGGATCAGGGTGCCGACGGCGGCGTCGACGCCGCCCCGGGCGTCGTCGAACGGCTTGCCGGTCTCCCGCTGCGTCAGTGCGGCCAGCTCGTCGGCCGCGTCGCGCACGGCCGCGGCCGCGGCGTGCAGGGCCGCCCC
>NZ_JAHDTH010000398.1 GCF_018531445.1 Pseudonocardia lacus | reverse complement strand
AGGGCGGCGGTCTCGGCCACGGCGGCCAGCGCGGCGCGGGCGAGCGCGGCGACGGCCACCCACGCGACGGCCACCAGCAGCTCCGCGGGCGGCGCGCCGTCGGTCGCACGGGCGACGGCGTGCGCCAGCAGCCACGCCTGCACCAGGATCAGCCCGGTGCGCAGGCCGGCGGCCACGACGGTGACCGCCAGGTGCGTGCGCACCGGCGCCACGGTGCGCACCAGACGCGGGTCCAGCGGGCGCACCGCGCTCAACCCCCGACGTGCTCGGGGCGCACCCGCCGCCGGAACACCCAGTAGCTCCACGCCTGGTAGCCCACGACCAGCGGCAGGAACACCAGCGCGATCACGCTCATGATCCCGAGCGTGTACTCCCCCGACGCCGCGCCGGCGACGGTCAGGTCGAATTCCGGCGAGACCAGCGAGGGCAGCACCGCCGGGTACAACCCGGCGAAGACCAGCACGGACAGCGCCACGACCGCGCCGGCGCCCGCGATGAACGCCCAGCCCTCGCGCCCCGCCGCGGCCAGCGCGACGGCGCCGACCAGGGCGACCGCCCCGGCCAGCGGCACGACCCACGTCCACCCCGGCCCGTCGGCGCCGACGGTCCACATGCCGAACACCGCCACCGCCGGGATCGCCACCACGGCGCTCGCCCGCGCGGCGGTGCGGGCCCGGGCGCGCACCGGGCCGTCGGTCTTCAGCCCGAGGAACAGCGCGCCGTGCAGGGTGCACAGCGACAGCAGCGCGACGCCGCCCAGCAGGGCGTACGGCGACAGCAGCGAGAGCAGCGACGAGCGCACCACCCCGTCGGCGCCGAGCTCGACCCCGCGCAGGCTGTTGGCGAAGACGAGTCCCCAGCCGAACGCGGGGACCGCGCTGCCGGCCACGATCGCGGCGTCCCAGCGCGCGCGTCCGGCGGCCGTCTCGGCCTTGCCGCGGTACTCGAACGCGACCCCGCGCCCGATCAGCGCGAGCACGATCAGCAGCACGACCGGGTAGAAGCCCGAGAGCAGGCCCGCGTACCAGGCGGGGAAGGCGGCGAACGTCGCGCCGAGCGCGGTGATCAGCCAGACCTCGTTGCCGTCCCACACCGGACCGATGGCGTTGATCATGACTCGGCGGCCGGTCTCGTCGCGGCCGACGGCGGGCAGCAGCACGCCGACGCCGAAGTCGAAGCCCTCGAGCACGAAGTAGCCGGTCCACAGCACGGCGATGGCGACGAACCAGACCAGCGGCAGGTCCACGACGGCTCCTCTGTGCTTGCTGGGTAGGCGCTCAGTAGGTGAAGGCGGGCACGCGCTCGCCCGGTTCGACGTCCGGGGTGACGTGCCCGGGGCCCTTCTTGACGTAGGCCCACAGCAGTCGGGCCTCCACGACCGCGAGCACCCCGTAGACCAGCGTGAACGCCGACAACGAGAACGCCACCTCGCCGAGGGACACCCCGGGTGACACGCTGGCCGCGGTCAGCAGCTCACCGACCACCGTCCAGGGCTGGCGGCCCAGCTCGGTGAGGATCCAGCCGCAGATGTTCGCGGCCAGCGCGGCGGGCAGCCCCAGCACCGCGACGGCGTACATCCAGTCGCGGCGGGGCAGCCGACCGCGGCGGGTCAGCCACAGCCCGACCACGCCGACGGCGATCCCGGCCACGCCGAGCCCGATCATCAGCCGGAAGGCCCAGTACAGGACGGGGACGTTGGGCACGTAGTCGCCGGGGCCGAAGCGCTGCTCGTACTGCGCCTGCAGGTCGTTGACCCCTTCGACCCGCCCGTCGAGCGAGTCGGTGGCCAGCACCGACAGCAGCGAGGGCACCCGGATGTCGATCACGTCCTCGCGGGCGACGGTGTCGCCCACGGCGAAGACCGAGAACCCGGCCGGCGCCTCGGTGTCCCACAGCGCCTCGGCCGAGGCCAGCTTCATCGGCTCGTACTCGGCCATCAGCTGGGCCTGGTGGTGCCCGGACAGCGACACGACCGCACCGGCCAGCGCCGTGGTCACCAGCCCGGCGCGCAGGGCGCCGCGGAACATCCCGGTGTCGGAGTCGTGGTGGCGCCAGAGCCGGTAGGCGCTGACCGCGACCACGAACAGCCCCGCCACCACGAACGACGCGCCCAGCACGTGCAGGTAGGTCGACCAGGCCTGGTCGTTGGACAGCACGGCCCAGATGTCGGTCATCCGGGCGCGGTCGGGCGCGCCCCCGACGCCGGGCTCGACGGTGAACCCGACCGGGTGCCGCATCCAGGCGTTGGCGGCCAGGATGAAGTACGCCGACAGGTTCGAGCCGACCGCGGCCGCCCAGATCGTGGCCAGGTGCACCCGCTTCGGCAGCCGGTCCCAGCCGAAGATCCACAAGCCGAGGAACGTCGACTCCAGGAAGAACGCCAGCAGCGCCTCCAGCGCCAGCGGCGCCCCGAAGACGTCGCCGACGAAGGTCGAGTAGGCGCTCCAGTTCATCCCGAACTGGAACTCCTGCACGATGCCGGTGACCACGCCCATGGCGAAGTTGATCAGGAACAGCTTGCCGAAGAACCGGGTGGCGCGCAGGTGCTCCACGCGCCCGGTGCGCACCCACATCGTCTGCATCACCGCGACGACCACCGACAGGCCGATGGTCAGCGGGACGAACAGGAAGTGGTAGACGGTCGTGATCCCGAACTGCCACCGGGCCAGGTCCAGCGCGTCCACCGCGCCTCCGTTCGACGAGCGTGTCGACGGCCGGAACTTCTACCGCCGGTAGTAATTCTACGACACGTAGAAGATAGGGGTGTGACCCGGTGCTGCGGCGCGCATCACGACGGCGGTCCTGGGGAGGTTCGGGCGGGGGTCGTCCTCGCAGCGTCGGGTCGTCCTCGCAGCGTCGGGTGGGTGTCGCAGCGTCGGGTCGTCCTCGCAGCGTCGAGTCGTCCTCGCAGCGTCGGGTGGGTGTCGCAGCGCGGGGTGGGTCGTCGCAGCGCGCCGGCGGGATGCGAGGGCACCGCCTGGTCTGCGAAGTGGGCGGATCCGGCACGTCGGCAGGGG
>NZ_JAHDTH010000397.1 GCF_018531445.1 Pseudonocardia lacus | reverse complement strand
GCCGGCGAGGTGCGCGCCGCGGCCGAGCGGCTGGTCGGGATCGGGCGCCCGTGGGAGGCGGCCGCGCTGTGCCTGGCCGCCGCGGCCCGCGCCGCCGACCCCCCGACCGTGCGCGAGCTGCTGGGCGCGGGGCGGACCCTGCGCGGACGGGTCTCCCCCGATCGGGCGATCGGGCGCGACGGGCTGTCGCGGCGCGAGCGCGAGGTGGGCAGGCTCGTGCTGGACGGGCTGACCCAGCGCGAGATCGGCGCGCGGCTCTACATCTCGCCCAAGACCGTCGAGCAGCACGTGGCGCGCCTGCGCCAGAAGCTGGTCGCCGGCAACCGCGCGGAGCTGGTCGCGGCGCTGCGCTCGCGGCTGCAGCCGCCGGGTCCGCAGCGCACCGGGTAGCCGGGCGGACACCCCGACACGGCCGCACCCGGGAGGCGATCCACGGCCCCGTGGGTCTAGTCTCTACGCGAGGTCGAAGACGGGAGTCGACCTCGGCTACGACATGGGGGCGCACGGCGTCCCGGACGACGGTGGGAGGCGGCGAGCAGTGGCTCGAGCTCAGCGCGACGGGAGTCGCCGCGGTACCGGGCGGGTGGCCAAGGTGGCCGGTCTGGCCGTGGTCGTCTCGCTGCTCACCAGCGGTTGCTCGGTGGAGGAGGCGATCCGCTTCGGCTGGCCGGAGGGGATCACCCCGCAGGCCGAGGCGATGCGCCAGCTGTGGACCGGGTCGGCGATCGCGGCGCTGGTCGTGGGTGCGATCACCTGGGGCGCGATGCTCTGGGCCGTCGCGTTCCACCGCAAGAAGAAGGACGACGACGGCTCGCTGCCCCGGCAGACGCAGTACAACCTGCCGGTCGAGATCGTCTTCACGGTGCTGCCCACGATCATCGTGGCGGTGCTGTTCGCGTTCACCGTCGTCGTGCAGAACTACGTCGACAACGACCCGCAGGAGCCGGCCGACGTCAACATCGACGTCACCGCCTTCCAGTGGAACTGGGAGTTCGGCTACCCGGACAACCCCGGTCCCGACGGCCGCCCGGTCAGCACGCTGGGCACCAGCGACACGATCCCGCTGCTGGTGCTGCCCACCGGGCAGAGCATCCAGTTCACGCAGCGCTCGAACGATGTGATCCACAGCTTCTTCGTGCCCGAGTTCCTGTTCAAGCGCGACGTCTTCCCGCTCCCCGAGGTCAACGACCAGGACAACGTCTGGCGCATCGACGAGATCGAGCGCGAGGGCGCCTTCGTCGGCCGCTGCGCGGAGCTGTGCGGCACCTACCACGCGCAGATGAACTTCGAGGTCCGGGCGATCCCGCCGGACCTGTACGAGCGGTGGGTGGCGCTGCGCACGCAGAACAACCCCGACACCAAGGCGCTCTACACCGCCGGAGAGGCGCTGGCCGAGCTGAACTGCGGCGAGCTGTGCGCCCCGCAGGCCACCAGCACCTACCCCTTCACCACCGACCGGACCCAGCGCTCCGCGTCGGAGCCGACCACCACCGGGAGCTGAGCGATGAGGGTCGAGCACCGCATCTTCGAGATCATCGCGGTCTTCTGCTTCGTCGTCGCGATCGTCTACACCGTGCTGGCGCAGGAGGCCGTGGGCATCGCGGGGCTGTTCCTGACCGGCGGCCTCGCGCTGATCGTGGGCACCTACTTCCGGTTCGTCGCCCGCCGGCTGGAGGGCCGCCCGGAGGACAACCCGGACGCCGAGGTCTCCGACGGCGCGGGTGACGTCGGGTTCTTCTCCCCGGGCAGCTACTGGCCGGTGGCGCTGGCCGGTGCGGTCGCGCTGTTCGGGATCTCCCTGGCGTTCTTCTACGTCTGGGCGATGGTGATCTCCGGGGTGCTGCTGCTGCTGGCGATCGCCGGGCTGGTGTTCGAGTACCACATCCGGCCCGCGGAGCACTGAGCCCCGCGCGGCCGTGACCGCGGCGCCGGCCGGCCACCTGGTGGTGGTCGACATGCAGCGGGTCTTCGCCGACCCGGGCAGCGGGTGGGCGACGCCGGGCTTCGCCGCGATCGTCGACACGGTCGCGGCGCTGGTCGAGGCGTTCGACCCGGCCGTGACGCTCACCCGGTTCGTCAGCCCGGCGCGGCCGCGGGGCGCCTGGCGCGAGTACTACCGGCAGTGGCCGTTCGCGCTGCAGCCGCCCGACGCGCCGCTGTGGGACGTGGTGCCGGAGCTCGCCCGCCCCCACCCCACCGTCGACGCCCCGACCTTCTCCAAGTGGGGGCCCGAGCTGGCGGCCCGGGTCGGCGACGCCGACCTCGTGCTCGCCGGCGTGTCCACCGACTGCTGCGTGCTGTCCACGGCGTTGGCCGCGGCCGACGCCGGCGTGGCGGTCCGCGTGGTCGCCGACGCCTGCGCCGGGGGCGACGAGGCCGGCCACCGCAAGGCCCTCGACGTGATGCGGCTCTACGCGCCGCTCGTCGAGGTGGTCACCGCCGACGAGGTGCTGGTGTGACGGTGCCGGACGCCCGGCTCGACCGGGCCCGCGGCGCGCTGCACGGCCTGGCGGTCGGCGACGCCCTGGGCATGCCGACCGAGTCGCTGCCCCGCACCGAGGTGGTCGCCCGCTACGGCGCCGTGGTCGACCGGTTCCACCCCGGCGCCCGCGACCAGCCCGTGGCCCCCGACCTGCCGGCCGGCACCGTCACCGACGACACCGAGCAGGCCGTGCTGCTGGGCGAGCTGCTGGTGGGATCCGGCGGCGGGTTCGACCCGGCCGAGTTCGGCCGCCGGCTGCTGGGCTGGGAGCAGTCGATGCGCCGGCGCGGCGCGCACGGTCTGCTGGGGCCCTCGACGAAGCGCGCCGTGGCCGCGCTCGCCGCCGGGGCCGACCCGGTGGCCGCGGGCCGGCACGGCACCACGAACGGCGCCGCGATGCGGATCGCGCCCGCCGGCATCGCCGTCGCCGACCCGAGCGCGCTCCTCGATCTCGTGGTGCGGATCTGCCTGCCGACCCACGGCACCGGCGTGGCGATCGCGGGAGCCGCCGCGGTGGCGGCCGCGGTCAGCGCCGGGATCGGCGGGGCCACGGT
>NZ_JAHDTH010000396.1 GCF_018531445.1 Pseudonocardia lacus | reverse complement strand
CACCGCGGTCGCCCCGACCAGCACCGCGGCGGCCGCGCCTGCGCGCAGCCGGTCGCCGCGCAGCACGCGGCGCACCGTCCGCCACGTCGCGCGCCCGTCGGCGGTGGGCAGCACGCCGGTCACCGGGACACCGCCGCGCGGTAGGCGGGGTGCCGCGCCAGCAGCTCGGCGTGCCGTCCGTGCGCGGTCGTGCCGTCGGCCAGGACCAGCACGACGCGGTCGGTGGCCGCGAGCAGCGTCGGGCTCGACGTGACCAGCAGGGTGGTGCGGTCGGCCCGCAGCCCCCGCACGCCTGCCGCGATCCGGGCCTCGGTGACCGAGTCGACGGCCGTGGTCGGCTCGTGCAGCACGAGGACGGGGGCGTCGGCGGCCAGCGCCCGTGCGAGCGCGACGCGCTGGCGCTGCCCGCCGGACAGCGCCTGCCCGCGCTCGCCGACGTCGGAGTCGGCCCCGTCGGGCAGCGCGTCGACCACCTCGTCGGCCGCGGCCGCGGCCATGGCCGATGCCGTGGGGCCGGCCCGACCGGCGGCGACGTTCTCGCGCACCGGGCCCCGGAACAGCACGCCGTCGTGCCGCTCGACGAGGACCTCACGGCGGAAGTCCGACACCGGCAGCCGGCCCGCCGGTACGCCGTCGAGCCGCACTTCGCCGTGCCGGGGGTCCAGCTCGCGGCCCAGGACCGCGACCAGGTCCTGCGCGGCCGACGGTTCGGCGACCAGCCCGACCATCTCACCCGGCTCGACCGCGAGGTCCAGGGCGGGCAGGTGAGCGGTGGCGACCGCCCGCAGCTCCAGCCGGCGGCCCCGGTGCGAGTCGGGCAGCGGCGGCCCGTCCCCCTCGGGCGTGTCGACCTCGGCGGGTCGGGCGAGCACCGCGGCGATCCGCTCGGCGGAGGCGCGGGCCTGGGCGATGCCGGCGTTGACGAAGGCGACCATCGTCAGCGGGCCGAGCAGGAACTGCGCCAGCCCGACCGCGGCGACCAGCCCTCCGATCGACACCGACCCGGACAGCGCCAGCCAGCCGCCGACCCCGGCGACCAGCGCGATGAACAGCCCGGTCGCGGCCTGCACCCCGCCGTCGAGCAGGGCCCCGGCGCGCCCGGCGCGCACCGCCGCGCCGAGCGAGCGGCGGCTGGCCACCGCGTAGCGGGCCACGGCGGCGTCCTCTGCCCCGATCCCGCGCAGCACCCGCAGACCGCGGACCAGGTCGGTGGCCACCGCCGAGGCCAGGGCCGCGTCCTGCTGCTCGGCGGCGCTGCGCGCCTCCAGCGGCCGCGCCATCCGCCGGGTCGCCCACAGCAGCGGGGGAGTGCCCAGCAGCACGAGCGCGCCCAGCACGACCGACGACCACAGCAGCGCGACGGCGCTGACCGCGATCGCGGCGACCGCGGCGACCGCGAGCGGCAGCATCATGTGCAGGGCGCCGACCCGCCTGGCGTCCTGCACGGCGATCGACGACACCTCGCCGGACAGCAGCCCGTTCCGCGCCCCACCACCCGGGTCGAGCACCTTCCGCACGAGCGCGCCGCGCAGGTCGTGCGCGACGAGCTCGGCCGTGCGCTGGCCCAGCCGCGAGCCCCACCGGAAGCTGCCCGAGAGCAGGACGAAGTCCGCGGCCAGGACCGCGAGCCAACCGGCCAGCTCGGCCGGTGAGCCGCCGTCGACCGCGCGATCGACCACGACCCCGATGAGCACCGGCACGAGCGCCTCACCGGTCTGGTGAAGGCAGGCCAGGATCGAGCTGCCGGCGAGCGCCGCGCGCCGCGACCGCAGCGCCGCGCGCAGCACGCCGCGACCGTCGGCGGGGGGCCGGACGGGGGTGGCGATCTCGTCCACCGCCACCTCCTGTCCGCCGGGATCGGAAATTAGGTAAGGCTAAGGATGCTAAGGGATATCACAGGGAGGAGTCGGCGAGCGAGCCTCGGGACGGGCGGTTCGCGCCCCGGCCGGATCCCCGCTCGGGACACCGGGCGGCACCCGCACGACCAGGATCGACCGAGCCGCCCCCGCGTCCAGCGCCAGCACCCCGGCCGCCGACGTCGTGCGCACCTCGTGCTCGTCCGCCGCGAGCGCGGCGACCTCGACCGCGCCCCCGGGCACGACCCCGGCGCCCCGCAACCGGACCAGCTGGCGAGGGTCGTCCTGCAGCCGGGTGAACAGCCGGCAGACGACCACCCGCCCGCCCCCGCCGCGGGCGACGTCCTCGAGGCGGGCGAACGGCGCCTCGACCACCGGCCCGCCGGGTCCGGGGGCGCCCAGCGCCGGGTCGAGCTCGTCCAGGCCCGGGACCGGATCGCCGAACGGCGAGATCCGCGGATCGGCCAGCAGCCCAAGCAGCTTGCGCTCCACCCGGTCGCCGAGTACGTACTGCCACCGGGAGGCCTCCCGGTGGGCCAGCTCCCACTCCAGGCCGACGACGTCGACCAGCAGTCGCTCGGCCAGCCTGTGCTTGCGCACGACGACGGTCGCCGCCGCACGGCCGGCGGGTGTGAGGCGCACGTGGCCGCGCGGGGTCGTGGACACCAGCCCGTCTTGCGCCATCCGGGCGAGGTGCTGGCTCACCGAGCTGCGGCTGAGCCCGAGTCGGCGGGTCAGCGCGCTCTGCCGGGGGGCGAGCCCGGACTCCTCCTCCAGCTCGTAGATCTCGCGCAGGTACATCTGGGTGGCGTCGAGGAACCCGCCGGAGCGGGGGCGGTGCAGGGGGTCGTGCGCTGTCATCGCTGGTGCGGCCACAAAGGCGTTCCGTTCGCGGGCGAGGCGGCGGTCGGACGATCTTCGAAGGGAAGGCTAACCTTACATGTCCACTGCCTGGATCCCTAGGATTGGAGGTGGACACCGCGCGGGCCCCCGGACGCCACCGGCCCTCGTCCTCCCGGTCGGCGTCGTCGACGACCACGACGGGTCGACCGGCGGTGAATCGCCCCGGCGTGTCGGGAGACTCGATCTTGTGAGGAGATGGAGTCATGACACGTCGGTCCCAGCACTACCCACCGGAGCTGCGTGAGCGGGCGGTGCGGATGGTCGCCGAGGTCACCCCGAA
>NZ_JAHDTH010000395.1 GCF_018531445.1 Pseudonocardia lacus | reverse complement strand
GGGGGTGCGGGCGCGCGTGCGGGTGCTGGGTGGGGCGCGCGTGCGGGTGCGGGTGCGGGGCGGGGTGGACCCGGCGCGGCGGGGCGGGCGGATGCGTGCCCCGCCGGTCCAGGCGGACCGTCGCGGTGTCCACCCGCGGCGGCGGCACCCGCATGCGGACGGTCTCGACGTCGTCGAACGACCCGACGCGCGGCAGGCCCAGGCGGGTGGCGTCCGGGACGCGCTCGGGCGCCGACGGCCGAGCGGGGCGCACGGCCGGGGTGACTGCTACGGGGGCGGGCCGATCGGTCGCGGCGGGCGCCTCGGCCGGCTCGTCGTCGGAGTCCGCGCGCCGGCGCGCGAGGACGCGGCGCGCGACCCACCACCCCACCGCGACCGCGAGCAGCCCGACGACGACCTTCGACACCACCGACATGTACGGCTCGATGAGCCCGAAGTTGGCCCCCAGCCCGTAGCCGGCCAGCACGAACGCGGTGTTCCAGATGAGGCTGCCGGCGGTGGTGAGGGCGGCGAACAGCACCAGCGGCATGCGCTCCAGCCCGGCCGGTACCGACACCAGGCTGCGCACGAGCGGGACCATGCGCCCGAAGAACACCGCCTTCGACCCGTGCCGGGCGAACCATTCCTCGGCCTTCACGACGTCCTTGACGTCGACCAGGGGCATCCGGTCGGCGATGGCGAGCAGGCGTTCGCGGCCCAGCGCGGCACCGACACCGTACAGCGCGAGCGCGCCGGCGAGCGAGCCCAGCGTGGTCCACACGATCGCGGCCACGAGGCTCATGTCCCCGCGTGCCGCGGTGAACCCGGCCAGCGGCAGGAAGACCTCGCTCGGCAGTGGCGGGAAGACGCTCTCCAGCGCGATCGCCAGCCCGACCCCCGGCGCGCCCAGCGTCTCCATCAGGCCCACGACCCAGCCGATGATCCCGCCGTCGGCAGCCACCGGAACGGTACTCATGGCGCACACGCTAGAGAAGCACCCTTTTCGGACATCGCACCCGGGGGGTGCGTTCCGCCCCTACCTGGCGAAACCCGTCAGGGGGTACCGACCAGAGCGGCCACCCGGTCGGCGACCCGGTCGGGGAACTCGCCGTTGAGCGCGTGCGACGCGTCGGGCCACAGCTCGACGGTCGCGTTCGGCACCAGGCGGGCCCGGGCGGCCGCCTTCGCGGGGTCGTGGATGATGCTGCGCCCCGCGATCACGACGAGGGCCGGCGCGCTGACGGCCCGCAGCTGGGCGTCGGTGGGGTAGGCCGGGAAGGGCAGCGCGCGGCGGTACTCCCGCATGCCGGTCGAGATCATCCGCCCGACCGCGAAGTCGTCCGCGTCGACGCCGCCGGCGATCCAGCGCAGGCTCGCCCGCTTGAGCCGTCGCGGCAGCGGGAGCGTGGCTCCCAGCGAGAACAGCACGACCTTGGCCCCGATCCGCCCGAAGGTGCTGGCCGGGTCGAGCAGCGCCAGCGAGGCGACGAGGTCGGGGCGGTGCACCGCGAGGTTCACCGCGCTCCAGCCGCCGAACGACAGGCCCAGCAGGTGCGCGCTCGACAGCCCCAGTCCGTCGAGGGTCTCGCCGAGCCAGCCGGCCTGGTCGGCGGCGTCGGTGATCGGGCGGGTCTGCACCGAGAGGCCGGGCTCGCCGAGCAGGTCGACCGTCACGACGGGCCGCCCGATGCGCAGCAGCGACGGGATGTTGTCGGCCCACACCGGCGAGCTCGACGCGGTGCCGGGCAGCAGGACCAGCGGCGGCCCGCCGTCGGGCCCGAACCGGTAGGTCCGCACGACGCCGAACGACGTCCGCACGTCGTCCGTCGCGGTCGGCTCGGGCATCTCGGCCATGGCCTCGGCGTAGGCGGCGACGAACCGCGCACGCCCCGCATCGCTGGTGAATCCCCCGACCGACATCGGACCTCCCTCATCGACGATACGATCGTATCGTAGTCGGGAGCGCTGAGAGGATGCGCGCATGGACGAGCCCGGGACGCGGGCGGCCATCGGCCGAGCCCTGCTGGAACTGCTGGCCGAGGGCGGCGCGGTCAGCTACGGCGCCGCGGCGACCAGGGCCGGGGTGTCCAAGGGCCTGGTCCAGCACTACTTCCCCGACCGCACGCGGCTGGTCCGCTTCGCCGCGGCCACGGTGGCCGAGCGCCTGGGAGCGCGCCTGCGCGACGCCATGTCCGATCCCACCGCCGATGCCGTCGCCGACCCCGCCGCCGCGCTGGCCGAGGCGCTCGTCGCGCTCCTGCCGGCGACCGCCGACTCGCGCCTCGACGAGGCCGCGGGCCGGGCGCTCTTCGCGCTCGCCCTGACCGACCCGGAGACGAACCGCACCTACCGCGACGGCCGGCGGGCCCTGACCGGCATGGTGCGCGACCTGCTGGCCGCCGCCGCACCCGGGCACGCGCCCGACCGGCGCGCCGAGACGGCCCGCGACCTGCTCGGCACGCTCGGCGAACTCGGTACCGACCTCGCGCTCGGCGAGATCTCCGCCACCGAGGCCGCGAGAGCGCTGCGCGAGCGGGTCCGCGCGGCCGTCGGCTGAAACGCGCGGAGCCGCCCCCGGGACCCCTCCGCGTGCTGATGGCGCGGTGTCAGGCGCTCTCCGCCCGCCACGGCGCCCCGGTCGCGACCAGGTCCTGGCGGCCGACGGGGCGCCGCAGCACGCCCGCCCAGCCGGAGCGCAGCAGGCCCCGCCCGGCCAGCAGCGGGATCGCCTCGTCCGCGACCCGACGCAGGTCGTCGGGCAGGACGAGCGGCTGCAGGGTGATGCCGTCGGCGGCGCCGAGCCGCAGCGTGGCGCCGACCAGGTCGGCGAGGTCGCCGGCCGGCCCGAGCACCCGGATGGACGACGCCGGCGCGGGGAGGACGGCGTCGAGCCGGGCGACGTCGGTGTGGGCGCGGTGCCGGTCGGCGGCCAGGTGCACCTCGACGTCCAGCAGCACGGCGACGTCGTCGGGGTCGCGGCCCGCGGCGGCGACGGCCGCCCGCACCCGGGTCCTGGCCTGGTGCGCGGCGTCCAGCCCGGCGGCGCTGATCCGGACGACGTCGGCCCACCGGGCCAGCACGGGCA
>NZ_JAHDTH010000394.1 GCF_018531445.1 Pseudonocardia lacus | reverse complement strand
CGGCCGGCGGCTGCGGGCGGTGAGCTGGGTGCTCGGCGAGGTCGCCGTCGCGGGCGCGCTGGGCCTGCTCGCCGACGAGGTCCTCGGCCTGCCCGGGCGGTGGGTCCTGCTGGTGGCCGCGGCCGGGGCCGCCGCGCTGGCCGCGGCGCTGTGGGCGCGCAGCGCCACGCCGGCCCAGCACGCCGGGTTCGTGGTGGCGGCCGTGTTCACCGTCGGGGCCGCGGCCGCCCTGCTGTCCGACGACGACGGTTACGCCGTCGGGACGGCGGTGTGGGGCGCCGGCGTCGTCTGGCTCCTGCTGGGCTGGGGCGCGGTGGTGGGCGACCGGGCGAGCGCCGACGTGTGCGGGGGAGCGGCGGCCGGCATCGGGGCGCTGGTCACGGTCGACGCGGCCGCGGGCAGCGTGCTGGCCGTGCTCACCGCCGCGGGGCTCGTCGTGGCCGGCGTGCTCGTGCGCGACCTGGTGCTGCTCGGCGTGGGCTCGGTGGTGACCCTGGTGACGGTCCCGATTGTGATGGGCCGCTGGTTCCCCGACCTGCTCTCGGCGGCGCTGGCGCTGCTCGTCGCCGGGGCGGTGCTGGTGCTGGTCGGCGTGCGGGCCGCGCGCCGGCGCACGGAGAGCCCGGACGGGGCGACGGGCCCGGCGACGGCCGGCCGGCGGACCGCGCTCGTCGCGGCCGGCGCCGTGGCCGCCGGCACGCTCGTCGCCGTGCTGGTCGTCGGCCTGGGGTGATGGCGGTTCCCCGCTCGACGCTCAGGCCTCCATCAGCGCGCGCAGGGTCTGCAGGTCCTGCTGGACGAGCCGGGCGTCGCCGTCGAGGTCGGCGGCGGTCATCCCGTCGCGGCGGCGCACGCTGAACACGACGTCGCAGCCGTCGCCGTTGCCGAAGACGCGCACGGGGTTGTTCACCACCTCGCCGGTGGGCAGCGTCACGTCGTGGTCGAGCACGCCGAACTCGTTGGGCCGGGTGAAGGCCACCTTGACCCGGCCCATGGGGGAGTCGGTGACCCAGTCGCCGTCGATCAGCTCGACCGTGGAGCCGGCCAGGCCCGCCGCCCACTGCGGCAGGTTGGCCGGCTCGCAGGCGAAGTCGTAGACCTCGCGCCACGGCCGGGCGATGGAGACGCTCAGGTGTCGGGACTCGAACATCCGCCGATCATGGCAGCGCGCACCGACACGCGCCGGGAAACCCGGGTGCCCGGACCGGCGCGGTGCTCGATACTCCCGCGACGTGGGCCATGTGGACGTCGCCGGGGTGCGGTTCGAGCTGCCGGACGGGCGCGTGCTGCTCGACGACGTGTCGTTCCGGGTCGGTGAGGGCGCGAAGGTCGCGCTCGTGGGGGCCAACGGCGCGGGCAAGACCACCCTGCTGCGGATCGTGACCGGCGACCTCGACCCGCACGCAGGCGCCGTCACCCGCTCCGGCGGTCTCGGTGTGATGCGCCAGTTCGTCGGGCACGGCGTGGTGGGCGCACCGGACAGCCCGGACGCCGACCCCACGGTCGCCGACCTGCTGCGCTCGGTCTCCCCGCCGCGGGTGCGGGCGGCCGCCGCCGAGGTCGACCGCTGCGAGCTGGTCCTCATGGACACCGACGACGAGTTGGCGCAGATGGCCTACGCCGGCGCGCTGGCCGAGTACGCCGACGCCGGCGGCTACGACGTCGAGGTGGTCTGGGACGTCTGCACGCAGGCCGCGCTCGGCCTGCCCTACGACCGGGCGCGCTTCCGCGCGCTGTCGACGCTCTCGGGCGGGGAGCAGAAGCGGCTGGTGCTGGAGTTCCTGCTGCGCGGCCCGGACGAGGTGCTGCTGCTCGACGAGCCCGACAACTACCTCGACGTGCCCGGCAAGGTCTGGCTGGAGCAGCGCCTGCGTGAGTCGCCCAAGACGGTGCTCTACGTCAGCCACGACCGGGAGCTGCTGGCCAACACCGCCACCCGGGTCGTCACCGTCGAGCTGGGGGCCGCGGGCAACACCGCGTGGACCCACCCCGGCGGCTTCGCGTCCTACCACCGGGCCCGCGGCGACCGGTTCGCCCGGTTCGAGGAGCTGCGCAGGCGCTGGGACGAGGAGCACGCCAAGCTCAAGGCGCTCGTGCTGATGTACAAGCAGAAGGCCGCCTACAACGACGGGCTGGCCAGCCGCTACCAGGCCGCGCAGACCCGGCTGCGCAAGTTCACCGAGGCCGGCCCGCCCACCGCGCAGCCGCGCGAGCAGCAGGTGCGCATGCGGCTGACCGGCGGGCGCACCGGCAAGCGAGCCCTGGTGTGCACCGGCCTGGAGCTGACCGGGCTGATGCGCCCGTTCGACCTGGAGGTCTGGTACGGCGAGCGGGTGGCGGTGCTGGGTTCCAACGGATCGGGCAAGTCGCACTTCCTGCGGCTGCTGGCCGCGGGCGGCACCGACCCGGCCCCCGAGCACCGCCCGGCCGGCGGGGGCGTCGTCGAGCCGGTGGCGCACACCGGCACCGCCGCGCTCGGCGCCCGGGTGCGCCCGGGCTGGTTCGCCCAGACCCACGACCACCCCGAGCTCGTCGGGCGCACGCTCGTGGAGATCCTGCACCGCGGCGACGAGCACCGCGACGGGATGGGGCGCGAGCAGGCCGGGCGGGTGCTGGCCCGCTACGAGCTGGCCCAGGCCGCCGAGCAGCGGTTCGAGTCGCTGTCGGGCGGGCAGCAGGCCCGGCTGCAGATCCTGCTGCTGGAGCTGTCCGGGGCGACGATGCTGCTGCTCGACGAGCCCACCGACAACCTCGACGTGGCCTCGGCCGAGGCGCTGGAGGCGGGGCTGGCGGCGTTCGAGGGCACGGTGCTGGCGGTCACCCACGACCGCTGGTTCGCCCGCGGCTTCGACCGCTTCCTGGTCTACGGCGCCGACGGCGCCGTCTACGAGTCCGACGCCCCGGTGTGGGACGAGACCCGCGTGCAGCGCACCCGCTGATCACCCCGGCGGTTACGGTGGTCCGGTGACCTGGCTCGGCGCCTTCCTCATCGTGGCCGCGGTGATCGTCGTGCTGGGCCTGGTCGCGGCGGCGCTGCTGGACCGGCGCGCCCGGGCGCAGGGCCGCGAGCTGCGCCCGCGGCCGGTGCGCGAGCGCGTCGCCGGCCGCGGTCCG
>NZ_JAHDTH010000393.1 GCF_018531445.1 Pseudonocardia lacus | reverse complement strand
AGCCGGCCGGCGCGCGGTGCGGCTGCGGGCCGGGCCCGGCCTGCGGCGGGACCGGACCGGGTCGGTGGGGCCCGGTGTTCCGGGCGCCGGGAGGCGGAGCACCCGGCCCGGGACGGGGTGGCCGGCCGGGATGGGGCCCGGGCACGGGGCCGTCCCGGCGGTCGCGCTGATCACTCACCGCTGCTCCGTGGGCTCGGTGTCGGGGGATGGGTCACTCGGCGGCGGTCCGGCGTCGGTCGGACCGGCGGGGGCTGGTGTCGGGAGCGCCGCCGGTGCCCGTGACGTAGGACAGCACGAGGTGGTTCCAGTGGCACGCTCCGCAGACCTCCACCACGTACACGGAGAAATCGGCCAGCGAGTTCGCCAGCGCGTCGATCTCGTCCGGGTGGCGGGCCGAGCCGGCGGCGTGCCGCAGCTCGTCGCCGAAGATCCAGGAGACGTGCGTCAGCCGTTCGCGACGGCAGACCGGGCAGGACTCGGCGGTCGGCTCCCCGTGGAACCGCGCAGCTCGCAGCAGGTAAGGGCTGGCATCGCAGACCTCACCCGTTCCGACTCGACCGGAGTGGACCTCCGCGAGCAGCGAACGGCGCTGCAGCGCGTAGTCGACCACCTGTCGCTGAATCCGCACCGGGCCAGGGTACGCGGGGGGTCACCCGGGCCGGGCGGAACGTCCGTGCTGCGCCCGTTCGGCGGGTGACCGGCCTCTCTGAGCCGGTCCCTGATGTATCGGTTCGATATAGTCGGGCACTGCATCGCCCCGATGCGGGAGGGAGGGTTCGCGGTGCTCGAGCTGGCGATCCTCGGACTCCTCGGCGAGGCCCCCGTGCACGGCTACGAGCTGCGCAAGCAGCTGCGGCTGCGGCTGGGCGGCTTCCGGGTGTTCTCCTACGGTTCGGTCTACCCCGCCCTGCGCCGGTTGACCCGGGCCGGCCTCATCGTCGAGGAGGCCGAGCCCGCCGAGCCCGACGACACGACCTGGTCCCGCCGCGCCCGGCGGGTCTACCGGATCACCGCGGAGGGCAAGGAGCGCTTCGCCGAGATGCTGGCCGAGTCCGGCCCGCAGTCCTGGGACGACGACGGCTTCGGCGTGCACCTGGCCTTCTTCTCCCGCACCCCCGCCGACGTCCGGATGCGGATCCTCGAAGGCAGGCGCCGGCGCGTGGAGGAGCGCCGGGAGGGGCTGCGCTCGGCGCTGGGCCGCGCGGGCGAGCAGATCGACCGCTACACCCGCGAGCTGCACCAGCTGGGCCTCGACTCCACCGAGCGCGAGGTCCGCTGGCTCAACGAGCTCATCGAGCACGAACGGGCCGAGCAGCGCCGCGCGCCCGGCACCGACCGGGACGGCGATGGCGCCGCCCGCTGAGGCCGCACCGGCTCCGCCGGGTGGCCACCGAACCCATCCCACGAAGACCAACAGATCGAGCAGATCGAGAAGGAGCCGGCCATGAGCCAGGTCCGTGTCGCCGTCGTCGGCGTCGGCAACTGCGCCGCGTCGCTGGTACAGGGCGTGCACTACTACCGCGACGCCGACCCGGCGACGCGCGTCCCCGGCCTCATGCACGTCGACTTCGGCGGCTACCACGTCCGCGACGTCACGTTCGTCGCCGCGTTCGACGTCGACGCCAAGAAGGTCGGCCGGGACCTGTCCGAGGCGATCTCGGCCAGCGAGAACAACACGATCAAGATCGCCGACGTGCCGCCGCTGGACGTCCCGGTGCAGCGCGGGCACACGCTCGACGGGCTCGGCCGGTTCTACCGGGAGACGATCACCGAGTCGGACGAGGTGCCGGTCGACGTCGCGCAGGTGCTGCGCGACACCCGCGCCGACGTGCTCGTGTCGTACCTGCCGGTGGGCAGCGAGGCGGCCGACCGGTTCTACGCCCAGGCCGCGCTGGACTCCGGCGTGGCGTTCGTGAACGCGCTGCCGGTGTTCATCGCCTCCGACCCGGAGTGGGCGGAGAAGTTCCGCGCCGCGGGCGTGCCGATCGTCGGCGACGACATCAAGAGCCAGGTGGGCGCCACCATCACCCACCGGGTGCTGGCCCGGCTGTTCGAGGACCGGGGCGTCCAGCTCGACCGCACCATGCAGCTCAACGTGGGCGGCAACATGGACTTCCTCAACATGAAGGAGCTCGAGCGCCTGGAGTCGAAGAAGGTCTCCAAGACGCAGTCGGTGACCTCCCAGGTCGACCGCGACCTCGGCCGCGACAACGTGCACATCGGCCCGTCGGACTACGTGGCCTGGCTGGACGACCGCAAGTGGGCCTACGTGCGCCTGGAGGGCCGGGCGTTCGGCGACGTGCCGCTGAACCTGGAGTACAAGCTCGAGGTGTGGGACTCGCCGAACTCGGCCGGCATCATCATCGACGCGGTGCGCGCGGCCAAGATCGCCCTGGACCGGGGGATCGGCGGCCCGATCCTGTCCGCGTCGAGCTACTTCATGAAGTCGCCGCCCGAGCAGTACAGCGACGACGAGGCGCGGCGCGCGGTGGAGGAGTTCATCCGGGGTGAGCGCGAGCGCTGAGCGCCGCGGGCCCGTGCGGCCCCGGTCGTGGCCCCGGCCACGTCCGGGGCCGCTTTTGTTTTCAGATGCTCAAATGTTCCGGACGGCCGCGCGGCTGGGCCACGTTCACTCGATTGGTCCGTTCGGAACCGCTCGGCGCGGGCACCCGACCGCTGGTCAGCGCCCCGCCTGAAAGAAGACTTAGCCGCGTCTTTTCACACCGACGTAATTCCCTCGATTGACGCAACGCGCGAGTGATGCGTATCACAACTTCTCCATAGGGTGGATGAGATATCGGTCATATACCCGATCGATATCCGTTCTTAATGTGGCCGACGGCCTCGACGCACCTCCGTCCATCCGGGACGGCGGGCCCGAGGTCACCGCCCGGACGGGCGGGGACGCCGACCGGCCCGCCCCCACGGCGGGCCGCGACCCGGCTCCCGGCCTCCCACTCCCGGTTCGCCGGGCAGTCCGGCGGTGCTCACCCCGGAGACACGTCAGTGCCCCCATCACCCGCTCTCCCCAGCGATCCCCAGGCCTTCGTGCCGACGACGCGCCCGCACGGCCTGCTCCAGGCGGTCCGCTCGTCCGTGATCGCCGCGGCCGCCGCCGCGGCGGCCGTCGCCGCCCTGCTCCCCGCCGCCGGAGCCGCGCCCGTT
>NZ_JAHDTH010000392.1 GCF_018531445.1 Pseudonocardia lacus | reverse complement strand
GGGCGGACGGCGAGGGACTCGCCGCGCTGCCCCGGCGGGTGCCGGGCGAGTCGCGCGCGCCCGCCGCCGCGCTGGACGCGGCGTCGCCGCGTGAGGCCGTGCCGAGGCCGGCGCTGGCGGTCCGCCCGGTCGGGCTCGACGTGCCGGCGCCGGACACGCAGACGCTGCACCGCCTCCTGGGCAGCCTGCAGCGGATGGCCTAGGGGTTCCAGCGGAACGGAGCGGGTACGGCTCGGCATGATCACGACGGAAGAGCTGCTGCGGCGGGTGGGCCGCATCGAGGGCGTGCTCGCGGCCTGCATCGTCGACCCGGCGACCGGGGCGGTCGTCGGGGCGACGCAGCAGCGCGACGAGGTCGCCGTCCCGGTCGTGGCGGCGGGCGCCGCCGACCTGGTGCACGTGCTGGGCCTGATGTCGGCCGGCCTGGCGCTCGGCGGCGAGTTGGAGGACGTCGTGGTCACCGCGACCAAGCACTTCCACGTCCTGCGCGTGCTGCCGGTCGGTCCCGACCAGGGGCTGGTGCTGATGGTCACGCTGGAGCGCGCCCTGGCCCGGCTGGCCATCGCCCACCGCGAGATCCGCACGGCGACCGCCCCGTGACCGCGCCCGACGGCCGCCGCACCGACGCCACCCAGTACCTCGACGGGGTCCACGCGATCGTGGAGGCGCTCGCCGCGGGCGCGGCCGCCGGCCGCACCGGAACGGCCTGGCTGATGGGCGGCAACATCGGGGCCCTGTATTTCCGGAATGGCTGGGTGGTGGGCGCCGAGCTGGAGGGCGCGGCCTGGGTGCGGACGATGCTGGTCAACTCCGGGCGGCTGGCCCCGACGGCCTGGAACGATTTCGTCGCGGCCTGGGCGCGGACCGACGGCGACCCACCGACGGCGGTTCCGGACGCCATTGGCCTGGGCGCGCCGGAGTGGGTGGCGCTCGGCCGTGAGGCGACCACCGAGGCGGCATTCGAGCTGCTTCCGCCGAACCGCCCGGACGTCGTCGCGGACATGGTCTTCCAACGCGACGGCGTACCCCCGTGGACCGGT
The DNA here is from genome assembly GCF_018531445.1 of Pseudonocardia lacus. Classification (GTDB taxonomy): domain Bacteria; phylum Actinomycetota; class Actinomycetes; order Mycobacteriales; family Pseudonocardiaceae; genus Pseudonocardia; species Pseudonocardia lacus. The sequence continues at coordinate 2,149 of NZ_JAHDTH010000392.1, read as the reverse complement.
TCCGGGCGGCCGATCGCATTCAGCTGGTTGCGCTGGGAGATGGACCGGCGACAATCGGTCCTGGATCTCCTGCAGGCGGTCGTCACACCCGAGTCGCCGATCGCCCGACTGGCCGACGAACGGGTCGGTCCGGTCCAGGTGTCGGCCCAGCAATGGCGGTTCCTGGCGGCGCTGTCCGACGGCGCGACGCCGCGCTCGGTGGCCCGCAGACTCGGCGCGTCGACATTCGCGACGACGATTCTCGCGGCCCAGCTGATGCGGCTGGGAATGGTCGGTCGGCGCTCCGGCGCCGGAGCGTGGCGGCCCCCGCCGGAGGCATTCCCGCGGTCGTTGTTCGGGGCCGCGCTGCCGGCCGTCGGCGGCGCTCGGGTGCCGCGCGGCTGACGGCGTCCACCGAGCCGGGGTACCCACCGGCTCGTGGACCCGCTGCGCCCATCGGGCAGCGCCTCCGGACGACCGGCGGAAACTGCTGGTCAGAAAGCTGCACGTGACGCGCTTTCGGGCACACGGCAACGACCCCGTGGCCGGGGCCACGGGGTCGCGGGGGAGTGCGGCATCTGACGCGGGGTCGGCCGGGGCCGGGGGAGCCTGCTGCGCACTCGTCGACGTCCTCCCGGCGTCATTGCGCGGAAGGGTCGCCCCACAACGGTTCCCGTCCGGTGGAACGGGCGAGAACCGTGCCGGGAGAACTAGACGTTCAGCTGGGTCTCGATCTGCCGCAGCTGGTGGCGGGCCATGGCGAGGTTCGCCTTGCCGCGGTCGAGCGCGAGGTAGATGAACAGCGAGGCCGACCGGTTCGAGCCGAGCAGCCGAATGAGGTGGTACTGCCGACCGAGGGTGATCAGGATGTCCTCGATCTCGTCGTTCAGTTCGAGCGAGGCCATGGTGCGCATCTTGGCGCGGATGACCTCCGTGTTCCCCGCGGCGGCGACCTCGAGGTTCAGGTAGCGACCGCCACCGAGCGAACCCAGGGCCATGCCGCTCTCATAGTCGACGAGGGCCACGCCGACCGCACCGTCGATCTCCATGGCCTGCTTGAGTGAGGTGTCGATGTCCATCCAGGGCTCCGTTCGGCGATACTTCCGGCAAGTCGCGGGAGACTAGCACGGAAATCCGCGGGGTCCACCGGACCCCAAAACCAGAAGTGTCCGACAGCGATCTGTGATTGGTTGGAGCCGCAGCGTGACAACGCATCGGGGAGTGCTCCGGAATTGACCCCGACAATTGCTCGGCGGTCCCGGGGTGCCACACTGGCGGCACCGGCCGGTGGTCGGGTCGCACGATCGGGAATGGGGGGACGCGGTGGGGGTCGAGACACCTCGGGGGTCCCGGTGACCACCTGGCCGGCGCTCGCGGACGCCGTGCGCCGGTGCGCGACGCGCCCCGCGGGCGCGGTGCACGTCGCGGGCCGCCCGGGCGGGGTGATCCGGCTGCGCGACGGAGCGGTGGTCAGCACCTGGACGGGCGGGACCCCGCTCGCGGTGCCGCACCCCGCTCCCGCGCCGCGCCCGGCCGCGTCGGCGGGCCCACTGGCCCGCCTCGCGATGACCGACGCGGTGTTCGTGATGGCGGCGGGGCGCATCACCGGCCTGCGCACCGAGGACGACCCGGGCGCGGTGCCCGATGGCGCCCGGATGGACCTGGACGCGCTGCTGCGCGAGGTCGACCGGCGGATCCGGCGCGTCTTCGGCCCGGACGGGGTGCTGCCCCCCGAGGAGACGGTCGTGCGCAGGCTCGGCCGCTCGTCGTCGTTCACGCTGGCGCCGACCCCCGAGGAGACCCGGCTGCTGAGGGCGCTGGACAGCGCTCCGCGCGAGGGGCACCCGGACGACCTCGCCCCGGTGGGCCCGTCGGGCAGCGCGCCGCGCCTGGAACCGGTGCGCGACGGGCGAACGGTGCGCGAGCTGGCCTTCGCCTTGGGGCGCGGCGTCTTCGGGGTCGTGCTGGACGTGCAGCGGTTGGCGGCGATGGGCGCGGTGGCGCTGTCCTCGCTGCCGCGGTGGGAGCCGGAGCCCGCGCTGCTGGTGCAGGCCCGCCGCGACGACAGCTCGGTGGCGGCGGTGTCGGCCGCGCTGACGCGGCGGCGGGCGGAGCTGGCCGGCGGGGAGGGGGCGCCCGAGGCGGCCGCCCAGCAGGCCGGCTCGGTGCC
>NZ_JAHDTH010000042.1 GCF_018531445.1 Pseudonocardia lacus | reverse complement strand
GGCGACCCGCGTCCGCCCGCTGGCCACCGCCCTCGCCCGCCTCGACCCGGCGCAGCGCGAGCACCACCGGCTCGCCGCGCTCACCGGCGACGCACCCCTGCCCCGCGGCCTGCGGGCGCTGGTGCGCCGGCCCGAGATCGCCCCGGCGCACGCGATGGACGCCGTGGGCCGGGCCGTCCGCCGGGCCATGGGCGAGCTGCACGCCACCGGGGCGCCTGCCCTGACGGTGGTCCGCGACCCCCCGCGCGAGCTGCTGTGCGCGCTGGTCATCGCCGCGACGTGCGCCGGGCCCGCCGACGGCACCGTGCGGTTGACGGCGCCCGGGGCGAGCGCGGTGCCACGGCTTCCCGCCCTCCGACGTCCTCGACGAGCGCGGCCCCTGGCAGCGCGCCCTCCCCGCCGCGGCCGAGCTCGGCGCGCCGGTCGCGGAGTTCGAGCGGCGCCTCGCCGAGCACGGGCTCCTCGCCCCCGCCGCGCTGCTCGGGCGGGGCGGCTGGTCCGCGGTCTGGGGCCGCGCGCACCGCTGACCCCGGCGGGCCTCACGGGGCGGCTGGGCCGATGAGGTCCCAGAGGTTGCCCGCCACGTCCCGGAAGACGACGACCCGACCGTAGGGCTCGGTCCGGGGTTCGCCGCGGAACTCCACCCCGGCCGCGCGCATGTGCTGGTACCTGGCGTCGAAGTCGTCCACGTGCAGGAAGAAGCCGACCCGACCGGCGTGCTGGTCGCCGACCCCGGCGACCTGGCGCTCGCCGTCGGCGCGGGCGAGCAGGATGCCGGTCTGCCCGCCCGGCGGGCGGACGACCACCCAGCGCTTCGGACGGCCGTCGTCGGTGCGCGCGGGCGAGTCCTCGACCAGCTCGAACCCCAGCGCCCGGGTGAAGAAGTCGATCGCGTCGTCGTAGTCGTGCACGAGGACCGCGGAGAGCTGCAGGAAAGCCATGCGTGCACGATGGCAGCCGCGCCCGGGTGCGTCCCGCGTGGCGGGACCCCGCGGACCGGGCCGGCCCGCCATCATCGGCACCGGAGAGCTCGTCCGCGCAGGTGCGGGACAAGGGAGGCGCCATGGACACGCTCGTCGTCGGGGTACCGAGCGAGATCAAGGACAACGAGAAGCGGGTGGCGTTGACCCCCGACGGCGCCGTCGAGCTGGTCCACGGCGGCCACCGGGTGGTGGTGCAGTCCGGGGCGGGCACCGGGTCGCGCTTCCCCGACGACGAGTACGCCGCCGTCGGCGCCGAGATCGCGCCGGACGCCGACGCGGTCTTCGCCGCCGCCGACCTGGTCGTCAAGGTCAAGGAGCCGGTGCCGGAGGAGTACCACCGCTTCCGCGAGGGCCAGCAGCTGTTCACCTACCTGCACCTCGCGGCCGACCGCGGGCTCACCGAGTTCCTGATCGACCGCGGCATCGGCTCGATCGCCTACGAGACGGTGCAGACCGCCGACGGCAGGCTGCCGCTGCTGACCCCGATGAGCGAGGTGGCCGGCCGGATGGCCGTGCAGGCCGCGGCGCACCACCTGGAGAGCCCGGCCGGGGGCGCGGGCATCCTGCTCGGCGGCGTGCCCGGCACCCCCGCGGCCAACGTCCTCATCATCGGCGGCGGCGTGGCCGGCACCGAGGCCGCGAAGATCGCGCTGGGGATGCGGGCGCTCGTGCGCGTCCTGGACACCAACCCGACCCGGCTGGCCTACCTGTCCGACATCTTCGGCGGCCGGCTCGACCTCGTCATGCCCAACCGGGCCCGGACCGCGGCCTACGTCGCCGACGCCGACGTCGTGATCGGGGCGGTGCTGGTGCCCGGCGCGAAGGCCCCGAAGCTGGTCACCCGGGACATGATCGCCGCGATGCGCCCGGGCAGCGTCGTCGTCGACATCGCCATCGACCAGGGCGGCTGCTTCGAGACCAGCCGGCCCACCACCCACTCCGAGCCCACCTACGTCGAGGAGGGCGTCACCCACTACTGCGTGGCCAACATCCCCGGCGCCGTGGCCCGCACCTCGACGCTGGCCCTCACCTCGGCCACGCTGCCCTACCTGGTCACGGTGGCCCGGCACGGGGTGGTCGGCGCCGCGCGGACCGACCCCGCCCTGCGCCACGGCCTGAGCACGCTCGACGGCCGGCTGGCCAGCGAGCCGGTCGCCCGGGCGCACGAGCTGCCCTGCACCGATCCGGCCGACCTGCTCGACGGCCGCTGATCCACGAGCCGGGTCGCAGTGGTGACCGGCTCAGGGCCGGCGCCCGATCCACACCCACCGGGTGGCGCGCACGACGAGGTCGTCGCGGTCGGGCAGGGTGCCGAGCACCGCGTCGAGGGCGGCCAGGTCGTCGGACGGGAGCCGGTCGGCCAGGCCGTGGCGGGCGCGCTGCAGCCCGACCTGGGCGTAGCGCCCGGCCAGCGGGGGCAGCGGGGGTCGCAGCTCGAGGTCGAACCGGCGCTGGCCGTCGACCTCGAAGCCGGCGGCCGTGAGCCGGGCGCCCCAGTCCTCGTCCATGTGCATGCCGTGCTCGTGGCGCATGCGGGCCAGCTCGGCGTGGCAGCGCTCCTCCACGGCCGCACCGGCCGGGTCGGTGAGGAACGTGGGGAACGAGTCCAGCTCGACGATCGCGAAGCGGCCGCCGGGGCGCAGCGCGGCGCGCACGTCGGCGAGCGCGCGGGCCGGGTCGGCCAGGTGGTGCATCGAGGCGGAGGCCCAGACCAGGTCGGCCGGGGCGCCGAGGTCGGGCCAGCCCTGGTCGAGGTCGGCGCGGACGGTGCGGACGCGGTCGGCGACGCCGGCCTCGGCGGCCCGGCGACGCAGGTGCTCGAGGAGGTCCTGGTCCATGTCGAGGGCGGTCACCTGGACCCCGGGCAGCTGCGTGGCCAGGGCCAGGGTGCCGGTCCCGGAGCCGGCGCCGACGTCGACGACGTGCGCCCGGTCGGGGGTCAGCGAACCGACCCAGCCGATCACCTCGCGGTGGAAGTCGTGCAGGACGGCGGCGTCGAGGTCGAGCATCTCGGCCATGTGGTCGTGGGGCTCGTGGGAGGTGTGCGTGTCGTGGTGGTCGTGCGGCATGCCCGCGACGCTACCCGCGTCGTGCAGGATTGGCATATCCTCTTGCGTATGACGCAAGACGGAGAACTGGACGCGTTGGTCCGCCAGCGCATCCGGGGCCTGCGGGTCGCGCGCGGCTGGTCGCTGGACGAGCTCGCCGCCCGCAGCCACCTGAGCCCGTCCACCCTGAGCCGCATCGAGACCGGCCACCGCCGGATCGCCCTCGACCAGCTGGCCCCGCTCGCCCGGGCCCTGGGCACCACGCTCGACCAGCTGGTCGAGTCGGGGCGCGACGAGGACGTCGTCATCCGCCCGCACCGCAACGACGAGCACGGCACGACCACCTGGCTGCTCTCCCGCGAGCACGGCGCGGCGGGCACGACGGTGGTCAAGATGCGCCTGACCCGCCCGGCGCCGACCGAGCTGCGCGTGCACCCCGGCCGCGACTGGTTCACGGTGCTGTCCGGCACGGCGGTGCTACGGCTGGCCGAGCGCACCATCACCGTCCGCACGGGCGAGGCGGCCGCGTTCTCGACGATGGTGCCGCACGCGTTCGGCTGCGCGGGCGGGCCCGCCGAGATCCTCTGCATCCTCGACCACGACGGCCGGCGCACCCACCTGGGCACGCACTGACCACCCGGCCGCGCGGCGCCCATAGCCTGGTGGGGTGCAGTCCGTGAGCGAACCACCCCCCGAGCACGGCCCCGCGGCGCGCGAGGTCGCCGAGGCGGCGCCGACGGTGGGCCGGCTCGAACGCGCGATCGGCCAGCAGGTGCGCCGGCTGCGGCTGGCGGCCGGCATGAGCCTCGCGGACCTGGCGCTGTCCACCGGCATCTCCAAGCCGATGCTGTCCAAGATCGAGAACGCCCAGACGTCGTGCAGCCTGACGACCGTCGCGAGGCTGGCCCACTTCCTGGACGTCCCGGCCACCTCGCTGTTCCGCGACGCCGACATCCCCCGCGAGGCCGTGCACACCCCGGCCGGCCACGGCGCGCGCATCGTGGCCAGGGGCACCCGCATCGGGCACGACTACACCCTGCTGGGCGCCCTGCGCGGGCCGCACAAGCGGATGGAGGCCCACCTGGTCACCCTCACCGAGCGCAGCGAGGAGTTCCCCCTCTTCCAGCACCCCGGCACGGAGCTGCTGTTCATGCTCGACGGCGAGATGGTCTACGGCCACGGCGACTCCAGCTACACCATGCGCCCCGGCGATGCGCTGCAGCTCGATGGTGAAGGGCCGCACGGCCCCCGCGAGCTCGTCGAACTGCCGATCCGCTTCCTGTCCGTGGTGGCCTACGGGGACCTGCGCGAATAGCCGGAGCGCACACCCGAGCGGGCCGGGGCCCCGGCGCGTCACGACGTCCCGTCGTCCGCCCAGGCGCCCACCTGGTCGAGCAGGCGCGCGATCAGGGTGTCGGGAACCGGCCGCCGCGGTTCGAGCACGGCCCGGTAGAGCAGGGGGCCGATCAGCAGCGCCGCGGCGTCGTCGAGGTCGCCGGCCGGACGCAGCTCCCCACTGTGGACAGCCGAGGCCAAGGCCCGGCGGAGCCGGTCGGCCATGGCCGCGGCGAGCCGGTCGCGGCGCTCGGTGATCGCGGGCTGCCACACCGCGCCGTGCAGCAGCGAGGTGGTCACCGCGAGCACGTCGGGCAGGACCAGCTCGTCGGCGAGCACGCGCAGCTGCTGGCGCAACCACGCCCGGACCGGGGTGGTCGGGTCGAGGAAGAACGGCATCGACACACCGGCCATCGCGTCGGTCAGCAGCTGCTCCGGCTGCGGCCAGTGCCGGTAGACGGTGGCCCGCCCGACGCCGGCGCGCGCGGCCACCCGCTGGTGGGTGAGGGCCGCCGGACCCTCCTCGCGCAGCAGGTCCCGCGCGGCGGCCAGGACCGCCGCACGGCTGCGGGTGACGCGGGGGTCCGGGGCATCGGCCATGGCCCGCATCCTATGAGACAAGTTGACTCAGAAGTAGTCGCCGTGCCAGAGTCGATTTATGAGACAAACTGACTCAGAAGCCGCCCGCGTGGTCGTCCTCGGCGCCACCGGGGGCACCGGACGGGCGACCGTCGACACCGCCCTGCGCGCCGGTCACGCCGTCACCGCCGTCGTCCGTCGCGAAGGCGCACTACCTCCCGCACCCGGGCTGGTCGTCGCCGTGCTCCCCGATCCGACCGACGTCGACCGCCTCACCCGCGTCGTCGCCGACCACGACGCCGTCATCAGCGCGCTGGGCCCCACCGCCCGCGGCCCGGTCACGCTGTGCACCGACGCCGTGCGCGCCACGCTCGCCGCGATGCGCGCGACCGGGGTCCGACGGCTCGTCGCCGTCAGCGCCCACGGGGCCGCCGAGAGCCGCGACCGCTCGCTCTACTCGGTGGCGCTGTGGGCGTCGGTCGCGCACAAGATGCGCGACAAGGAGTCGATGGAGGCGCTCATCCGGGCCTCCGACACCGACTGGACGATCGTCCGCCCGGCCGCCCTGCGCGACCGCGCCCCCACCGGCCGCTACCGCACCGGGCCCGACCTGCGCATCGGGCTGACCTCCGCCGTCTCCCGCACCGACCTCGCCGACTTCCTCGTCCGCGAGGCCCTCACCCCCGCCTACCTCCGCGCCACCCCGCGGATCGCGGCGTGAGTGCCGCCGCCACGGCCGACCTGACCGGGCGCACCGCACTCGTGACCGGCGGCACCGGCGGGATGGGCCGCGTCCTGACGACGGAGCTGGCCAGGGCGGGCGCGCACGTCGTCACCACCAGCCGCGACCCCGACCGCGGCGAGGCGCTGCGGCAGCGGATCGCCCGGGAGATCGGCGCCGACCGCGTCGAGGTGCTCACCGGCGATCTCGCCGCCCGGGCCGACCTGCACCGCCTCGCGGCCGAGCTCGCCGCGCGCCACGACGCCCTGCACCTCCTGGTCAACAACGCCGGAGCCCACTTCCGCGAGCGCAGGCTGACCGTCGACGGCGTGGAGGCGCACCTGGCGGTCAACCACCTCGCCGGCTTCACCCTCACCCACCACCTGGCCGACCGGCTGCTCGCCGCGGGCGAGGCCCGGGTCGTCAACGTCGTGTCCGCCGCGATGTCCGACGCCCGCCGGGTGCCCGTGCCGCGGCTCGGCCGCCCGCGACCGGTCTCCCCGGACCTCTCGGCCGTCCGCGACGTGCGCGACATCAACCCCGCCGAGGGCTACGCGCCCTTCACCGCCTACGCCAGGGCCAAGCTGCTGGCCACGATCACCGGCTACGGGTTCGCCGAGCGCTGGCGCGACACCGGGGTGACGGTCAACGCCGTCCACCCCGGCATCGTCAGCACCGGGATCGTCGACGACCTGGTGCCCGCTGTGCTCTCCCCGTTCCGCTCGGTGATCCACCGGCGCCTGCTCACCCCCGAGCAGGGCGCCGCGGCCGCGCTGCGGCTGGCCACCGATCCCGACCTCACGACGACCACCGGGCGCTACTACGTCCGCGACCGCGAAGCGCGCTCCCCCGACACCTCCTACGACCCCGCCATCCGGGCGACGGCGTGGCGGCTCAGCCTCGCCTGGGCGACGGCCGCGCCCTGAGCGGCGCGGCCCTGTCCGGCCCGTCGGTGGGACACCCGACGGGCGAGGCTCAGGCCAGGCCCTTCCGCACCGAGGTCCGGCTGGCGTCGCCGAGCTGGGAGCCCCCGTCGACGTCCAGGATCGCCCCGCTGACGTAGCCGGCCGACGGGCTGCTGAGGAAGATCGCCGCCTCGGCGACCTCCTCGACCTCGCCCCACCGCTTCATCGGGATCCGGGCGTAGTACTCCTCGCGGGCGCTCTCGTCCGGCGCGAGGCGGGCCATGCCCTCCGTGCCGGAGATCGGGCCGGGCGAGATGGCGTTGACCCGCACGTCGGGGCCCCACTCCATGGCCAGCACCCGGACCAGCTGGTTGATCCCCGCCTTGGCCGCGCACGCGTGCGCCTGCAGCGGGGTCGCGTTCACGGCCTGCCCCGCGGTGATCGCGATCAGCGAGGCGCCGGGTGTGCGGAGCAGGTCGTAGCAGCCGCGGAAGACGTTGAACGTGCCGTTGAGGTCGATGTCGACCACCGTGCGGAACGCGTTCGCCGACATCTGCGCCGCCGGGGCCAGGAAGTTGCCCGCCGCGCCGGACACCACGACGTCGAGCGGTCCGAGCTCGCCCGCCACCCGCTCCATCACGGCGCGGATGGCGGCGTAGTCGCGCACGTCGGCCGAGAGCCCGAGCGCACCGGCGCCGATCGACCCCGCCGCGGCCGCGGCCTTGTCCGGGTCGCGGCCGGCCACCGCCACCCGGGCGCCGAGCTCGGCGAACCTGCGGGCGATGCCGAGGTTGATGCCGCTGGTGCCGCCGGCCACGAACACCGTGCGGTCGGCCATCAGGCCGTCGCTGAACGCGCTCACGAGTTGTCCTCCCCATCGAGTCGCGATCAGCAGAGGTGAAAGTGATGTCGATGTCAAGTCGGGTCCGGGAGGGCACCGGGCCGGCAACGCGGGCCGCGCCCCTACCGGTTGTGGGTTCCCACAGCCGGGAACGGCGCCGTGCGTCCCGCGTGCTCCGCACCGCGACCGCCCTCGGCCGCTGCGTCATCGCCGCCGCGGTCGTCGTCGACCCGCGTGACCCTCCGACCAGCGGCTTCGCCGAGGTACCGGCATCGGAGCCGGCCTCGCCACCGCGCTCGGTCAGCCCGAGAGCACGGACCGTAGCGGTGTGGGCGGGCACAACCGCCCAGAACCCGGTCCTTGCCCGTGCGCTCGTCGGTCGGCGACCGTGCGCGGGCCGACGACGAGGAGGCGAACGATGGGGTTCACCAGCAGCGACAGCACGTACTCCGACATCCGCATCGAGGAGCCGGAACCGGGCATCACCGTGCTCACCCTGACCCGCCCCGAGCGGATGAACGCGGTGCGGTTCGAGACGCACGACCAGATCGCCGACGCGGTGGGGTCGCTGCGCACCCGAGCGCTCGTGATCACCGGCGAGGGGCGCGGGTTCTGCGCGGGCGACGACGTCGTCGACATCTTCAACAACGGCGAGGGCGACGGCGTCGACATGGGCGCGGACCCGGCCCTGGACAGCACCTCGCGGCTGCTGCTCAGCCGCGACTACCCGATCATCGCCGCGGTCAACGGGCCGGCGGTGGGCTACGGGATGGGCCTGGCGCTGATGGCGGACCTGCGCGTCGCCGCGCGGACCGCCAAGTTCGCCGAGCTCTACATCCGACGCGGCCAGGCGGCCGACGCGACCGGCTTCGGCCGGCTCTGGCAGCTGATCGGGCGGGAGCGGGCCACCTGGATGCTGCTGACCGGCGAGATGATCACCGCGGAGCAGGCCGCGGAGTGGGGCCTGGTGCTGGAGGTCGTGCCGGAGGGGCAGGCGCTGGAACGGGCGCTGCAGGTGGCCCGCACCGTCGCCGGCCAGCCGCCGCTGGTCGTCGAGGCCTCCAAGCAGGCGATGCGCCGGGTGTCGGACCCGGACTGGGAGCGCTTCGGCGACTGGCTCGGACCGGTCCACGCCAGGCTGTTCCGCACCGAGGACCACCGCGAGGCCGTGCGCGCCTACCTCGAGCGCCGCGACCCGGCGTACCAGGGCCGGTGAGCGCCGTGCCGGAGATGCAGGACTTCCCCGACATCCTCGACCGACTCGCCCGGGAGCGCCCCGACCAGGTCGTCCAGCGGCTGGTGCGCCTCGACGGCGGGGTCGAGACCATGACCTACGCCCGGCTGCGCCGCGACGCCACCCGCCTCGCGCACGCCTTCGCCGACCGCGGCGTCGGGCAGGGCTCGGTGGTGGCCGTGGCGCTGCCGCTGGGGCGCGCCCACAACGCCTCGGTGTTCGCGGCCTGGCAGCTCGGGGCCACCGTGCTGCCGCTCAACGCCCGCATCCCCGAGTGGGAGCTCGTCCGCCTGGTCGAGACGGCGGCACCGCGGCTCGTCGTGGGCGACGTGGCCGTCGAGGCGCTCGGCTCGGCCGACGTGCTCGCCGTGCTCGACGACGGCGACGACACCCCGCTGCCGACCCGGGTCGCCGACCCGGTGATCGTCTTCCCGTCCGGCGGCTCGACCGGCGTCCCGAAGCTGATCAGCGCGTTCGGCGCCGCGCAGATGGTCCCCGGCTACTCGCTGGGCGAACTGGGCGTGCAGCTGGGCTACCGGCTCGACCAGCCCGTGCTGCTGGCCACGCCGGTGTTCCACAGCATCGGCTTCATCGTCACCTACTACGGCACGCTCGAAGGCCGGGAGGTCACCGCGCTGGAGCGGTTCACCCCGGAGGCCTTCCTGGACGCGGTCGAGCGGTTCCGCCCGGAGATCACCACGTTGGTGCCGACGATGATGGCCCGGGTCCTCAAGGTGCCCGGCGTCGAGAAGCGCGACCTCAGCTCGTTGAAGACGCTCATCCACGCCGGCGGCGCGTGCCCGGAGTGGGTCAAGCGCGGCTGGATCGACCTGATCGGCCCCGAGCGGCTCTACGAGTTCTACACCTCGACCGAGCAGGTCGGGTTCACGATCATCCGCGGCGACGAGTGGCTGGAGCACCCGGGCACCGTCGGGCGGGCCACCGAGTGCGCGGTGAAGATCGTCGGCGAGGACGGCCGGACGCTGGGCCCCGGCGAGACCGGCGAGGTCTACATGCGGGCCAACGGCCGGACCGAGCCGCGCTACCGCTACATCGGCCGCGACCTCGGCCCGGTCGACGACGAGGGCTACGCCAGCGTCGGCGACCTGGGGTCCCTCGACGAGGACGGCTACCTCACCATCGTCGACCGCCGGCTGGACATGATCGTCACCGGTGCGGCCAACGTGTTCCCGGCCGAGGTCGAGGCGACGATCAGCGAGATGGCCGAGGTCGGCGACGTCGCGGTCATCGGCCTGCCCGACGGCGAGTGGGGCAGGCGCGTGCACGCGGTCGTCGAGCCGCTGGCCGGCGCGACGGTGACCGCGGAGGCCGTGCGGGCGCACTGCAAGGCCTCGCTGATGCCCTACAAGGTGCCCAAGACGATCGAGATCGTGCGGGCGCTCCCCCGCAACGAAGCGGGCAAGCTGCGCCGCAGCGCGCTCGTGGCCGAGCGGGAGCGGCCGTGACGACAGGAGCGGCCGTGACGATCGGGGTCGACGAGTTCACCGAGCGGGCGCGGGCGTTCCTCGACGCGTCGGCCGCGCCTGCGCCCGACCGCGCCGCCCGGTGGGGCGAGGGCAGCGACGACGTCGGCCTGTTCGACAACAGCGCCGATCGCGCCGACTCCCCCGCCGTGCTCGCCGCGCGGTCGTGGCAGGCGACGAAGTTCGCCGCCGGCTACGGCTGGATCACCGGACCGCGCGACCTGGGCGGCAGTGCGCTGCCGATCGAGCACGACGTGGCGTTCAGCAGGCTGGAGGACCGCTACGCCATCCCCGACCCGACGATCCTCAGCGTCGGGCTGCACATGGTGCGCCCGACCGTCGCCCGGTGGGCGCAGCCCGGGGTGCGCGAGTCGGTCGGGCGCGGGCTGGCGAGCGCGGACGTCGTGGGCTGCCAGCTGTTCTCCGAGCCGGAGGCCGGCTCCGACCTGGCCGCCATCCGCACGACGGCCCGCCGTGACGGCGACGGCTGGGTCGTCGACGGGCAGAAGATCTGGACCTCGCACGGGCACCTGTCCGACGTCGGCCTGCTGCTGGCCCGCAGCGACCCGGCCGCGCCGCGGCACCGCAACCTGACGATGTTCCTGGTGGACATGTCCTCGCCCGGGGTCGACGCGCGCCCGATCCGCCAGGCCACCGGGGCCGAGGGCTACAGCGAGGTCTTCTTCGACGGCGTGCGCGTCCCCGACTCGCACCGCCTCGGCCCGGTCGGCGAGGGCTGGCAGGTCGCCGTGTCGACGCTGATGAACGAGCGGCTCTCGATCGGCAGCGGCCGGTCGAACCGGACGGTCGACCTGGCACTGCTGATGGAGCTGGTGCGCCGCCACGGCGACGGCTCGGCGCTGACCAGGGACCTGGCCGCGCGGGCCTACGTGGCGCAGCGGCTGTCCGAGCGGTTCGCCGCGAGCTGCGCCCAGGAGGTGCTCGACGGCGGGTCGCCCGGCCCGCGGTTCTCCCTCGGCAAGGTGCTGCTCGTCGAGTCGCTCAACCGCACGGCGGAGCTGGTCGACCACGTCCTCAGCGGCCGCGCCGTCGCCGACACCACCGAGTGGGGCACCTACGCCTGGCACCTGGTCGGCCTGGAGATCCCCGCCTACAGCGTCGGCGGGGGCAGCGACGAGATCCAACGCACCATCGTCGCCGAGCGCGTGCTGGGCCTGCCCAAGGCCTGACCGCCCCGCCGCCGACCCACCCCCCTTCACGGCCGGAAGCGAGCCCGATGACCCACACCCTGACCGTCGAGCAGCAGGACATGCGCACATCCGTGCGCGACTTCCTCGCCGACCGCTCCACCACCGCCGACGTGCGCCGGGCGATGGACCTGCCCGACCGCTTCGACCCCGCCCTCTGGCGGGCCCTGGGCACCGACCTGGGGCTCACCGGGCTGGCCGTCCCCGAGGAGCACGGCGGCCTGGGGCTCGGCCACCGCGAGCTCGCCGTCGTGCTGCGCGAGATGGGCGCCGCCCTGCTGTGCGCGCCGTACTTCTCCAGCTCCGTGCTGGCCGTGCAGGCGCTGCTCGCGGTGGGCGACGCGGGCGCCCGGCGGGACCTGCTGCCCGGCATCGCGGACGGCTCGACCATCGCCACCGTCGCCCTCCCCGAGCAGCCCGCCGCCGACTGGGACCTGGCCAACGTCGCGATGCGGGCGGCGCCGGCCGGGGACGGGCACCGGCTGACCGGCACGAAGCTCTTCGTCCCCGACGGCCAGGCCGCGACGGTGCTGCTCGTCGTCGCGCGGGACGGGGACGACCTCGCCCTGTTCGCCGTCGAGGCGGCGGCCGACGGCGTCACCCGCACGCCGCTGGAGGTCCTCGACCTCACCCGCCCGCAGTCCCGCGTGGACCTCGACGGCGCCGCGGCCCGGCGGCTGGGCTCCGGGGACGCGACCGCGGCCCTGACCCGGGCGCTGCGGTCCTCGGCGATCGCGCTGGCCGCCGAGCAGGTCGGCGCCGCCGAGCGGTGCGTCGCGACCAGCGTCGCCTACGCGAAGCAGCGCGTGCAGTTCGGCCGGCCGATCGGCTCCTTCCAGGCGGTCAAGCACCGGATCGCCGAGGGGCACGCCGCGGTCGAGGCGGCCGCGGCCGCGGTCACCCACGCCGCGGCGCTCGCCGACACCCATGGCGACACCGACGACGATGCCGGGCTGCCGATCGCCGCCCACATCGCCAAGGCATCGGCCACCGACGCGCTCTCCCGCGTCGCGGCCGACTGCGTGCACGTCCACGGGGGCTTCGGCTTCACCTGGGAGTGCGACGCGCAGCTCTACTTCAAGCGGGCCAAGTCCTCGGCCCAGCTCCTCGGCGGGGCCGCGCACCACCGCGCCCTGCTGGCCGACCACATCGGCGTCTGAGCGGTCCCCGAACGGTTCCGCCCGACCTGCTCTGCACCTTCTCGAAATCCCCCATTTTTCTGTGCGATGCCCGCTGCCCGCAGCAGGGCCGACTGCTACCGAAGGAGATAGCGGTGACGAATTCTCGTGGACGGCGTCCGGTGATCCGGGCACTCGTGGGAATGCTGTGCGTGACATTGGGTGCGGCGGGCTGCGCGGGCGGTGGGGAGTCCGACGACGACTCCACCGCGGGCCTGACCGGCGAGCCGGTCAAGGTCATGACGATCGCGCCGGTCAACTCCCAGACCCTCTCGTTCCCCGGGTACCACGACATCGCCCAGGTGTACGAGAAGTGGGTCAACGCCAACGGCGGGATCAACGGCCGGCCCTACGAGGTCGTCCTGTGCGACGACCGCAACGACCCGAACCAGGCCGCCAAGTGCGCCCGCGAGGCGGTCGACGAGGGCGTCGTGGCGGTCACCGGCAGCTACACCGCCTTCGGCGACAAGATCGTGCCCGTGCTGGCCGACGCCGGCATCGCGTTCCAGCCGGCCACGCCGCAGACCCCCGCCGAGTTCTCCGGCACCAACGTGTTCCCGACCAGCGCGGGCGGGCTGGGCATGGTCCTGGGCCAGGGCGCGCTGGCCGGCTCGATGTGCGACAGCCCGGCCATCGTCACGGTGGCCAACCCGGCCGAGCAGTCCACCGTCAACTGGATCACCTCGGGGCTGGCCAGCCAGGGCAAGCAGCCGCTGCGCCACGTCTCGGTCCCCGCCGAGCCCGGCGACTACAGCGCCCAGGTCTCCGAGGCCGTCGCCGGCGCCGACTGCCTGGTGACGAACATGGGCCAGGCCAACTACAGCGCCCTCATCCCGGCGCTGCAGCAGGCCGGGGTCGACGTGCCGCTGATCGGCCACTCCACCTTCGACGACAGCGTCGTGTCGAAGTTCCCGGACTACCTGGAGGGCTCGGCCCGCGCGTTCAACTACGCCCCGAGCGGCGAGGACGGCCCCGAGCTGGCGACCTACCGCGAGGCCATCGCCCAGTACGGCGAGGGCAAGCAGTTCCTGTCGCTGGCGATCGGCGGCTGGGCGGGCCACACCGTGTTCACCAACATCGCCAAGGCCATCGACGGCGACATCACCGCCGAGACGGTCATGGCGCAGATGAACAAGACCACCGACGTCGACTCCGGCGGTCTCACCACCCCGATGGACTACACCACGCCGTGGGACGCCCCGGGCGCGGAGAACTTCGCCCGGCTGTTCGGCCGCTCGACCGGCTTCCAGACCGTCAGCGGCGGGAAGCTCGTCGCCACGGACGGCAAGTTCCACGACCAGACCAAGACGTTCTTCGGCCAGCCGAACCCGGACGCGGCCCCGAGCGCGGGGTGATCGCATGTACCCCGGAATCTACGCGAAGACCTCACCGTCGGCCGTCGCCCAGACCTACGTGCCCAGCGGCCACACCGTCACCTGGGCCGACCTGGACGCCGGCTCGAACCGGCTGGCCCACCTGCTGCGCAGGCGCGGGCTGACCGTCGGCGACGGCGTCGCCATCCTGATGGGCAACCGACCCCCGTTCCTCGACATCACCTGGGCCGCGCAGCGCTCGGGCCTGTACTACACGACGCTCAGCCCGCGGCTGACCGCAGCCGAGGACGCCTACATCGTCGGCGACTGCGCGGCCAAGGCGCTGGTCGTCGAGGCGTCGGCACCCGCGGCCGCCGAGCTGCTCGCGCTGTGCCCCGGCGTCGAGGTGGCCCTGGTCGTGGGCGGCGAGCTGGACGGCTACGAGTCCTACGACGACGCCGTCGCGGACATGCCCACCACGCCGATCGACGACGAGACCGACGGGCGCGAGCTGCTGTACTCGTCGGGCACGACGGGCCGGCCGAAGGGCATCAAGCGCCCGCTCACCGGGCTGCACCCCGCCGAGCTGCAGGGCCCGCTGCGGGAGCTGTTCCAGGGCCCGCACTACGACATCGGCCCGGACACGGTCTACCTGTCCACCGCGCCGCTCTACCACTCCGCGCCGATCGTGTTCTCGATGATGGTCCAGCGCCTGGGCGGGCAGGTCGTCACGCTGGAGAAGTTCGACCCCGAGCTGGCCGTGGACACCCTCGACCGCTACCGCATCACCCACAGCCAGTGGGTCCCGACGATGTTCGTCCGGATGCTGCGCCTGCCCGAGGAGGTCCGGGCCCGCTACGAGGGCGGGACCCACCGGATCGCGCTGCACGCCGCCGCGCCCTGCCCCCGCAACGTCAAGGAGCAGATGCTCGACTGGTGGGGCCCGATCATCAACGAGTACTACTCGGCCACCGAGATGATCGGCTCGACGTTCACCACCGCCGAGGAGTGGCTCGCGCACCCGGGCACGGTGGGCCGCGCGGTCATGGGCGAGCTGCACATCCTCGGCGACGACCACGAGGAGGTGCCGACCGGGGAGACCGGCGAGGTCTGGTTCTCCGGCGGGCCGACCTTCGAGTACCACAACGACCCCGAGAAGACCGCCCGCGCCTACGACGACAAGGGCTGGGCGACGGTCGGCGACCTGGGCCACGTCGACTCCGAGGGCTACCTCTACCTCACCGACCGCAAGAACTTCACGATCATCAGCGGTGGGGTCAACATCTACCCGCAGGAGATCGAGGACGCCCTCATCACCGATCCGCGGGTCCTCGACGTGGCGGTGTTCGGCGTGCCGAACGAGGAGTTCGGCGAGGAGGTCAAGGCCGTCGTCCAACCCGTCGACGGCGTCGGCGGCGACGAGCTGCGCGACGACCTGCTGGCCCTGTGCCGGCGGGAGCTGGCCGGCTACAAGCAGCCGCGCAGCCTGGACTTCCGGCCCGAGCTGCCGCGCGACCCCAACGGGAAGCTCTACAAGCGGCTGCTGCGCGACGAGTACCTCCAGAAGGAGCGGGCGTGACCCAGACCAGCACCGAGTTCGGATCCATCCTCGTCGAGCGGCGCGGGACCACCGGGATCATCACGCTGAACCGGCCCGAGCGGCTCAACGCCTACCACCAGGACATGGGTCGCGAGATCGACCGCGCGCTCACCGCGTTCGACGACGACCCGGGCGTGCGCGCGATCGTCGTCACCGGGGCCGGGCGGGCGTTCTGCGCCGGCCAGGACCTCTCCGGCGACACCCCCTTCGGCGCCTACGACGACGACGACGCCCTCGCCGACGGCTACGGCGACCAGGGCCTGGCGCTGGACTTCGCCGACCTGCGCACCCCGTTCATCGCGGCCATCAACGGCCACGCCGTCGGCGTCGGGATCACCTTCCCGCTGCTGGCCGACATCCGGATCGTCGCCGAGGACGCCAAGATCGGCTTCGTCTTCGTCCGGCGGGGGGTGGTGGCCGAGGCCAACGCCCACTTCGTGCTGCCGAAGCTGGTCGGGCTGCCCAACGCGCTCGACCTGCTGATGACCGGCCGGATGATCAGCGGGCGGGAGGCGGTCGAGCTCGGGCTCGCCAAGGCCGCCGTCCCGGCCGACCAGGTGCTCGACAAGGCCCTGGAGATCGCCGACGACATCGGCCGCAACACCGCCCCGACCGCGGTGGCCGGCACCCGCCGGCTCGCCTACCTCTCGGCCGGGTTCCACGGCGCCGGGGAGGCCGTGGCCCGGGAGAGCCGCGTGTTCGCCTGGATGACCCGCCAGCTCGACGCGACCGAGGGGATCGAGGCCTTCCTGGAGAAGCGCGACCCGGTCTGGCGGGGCGACGGGCGGGTGCCCGAGCACATCCTGCCGCCGGTCGCGGGCGGGACCGGCGGATGAGCGCGACCGGCACCGCCGCCCCGCCCGTCGAGACGCTCGACTCCTTCCTGGAGCGCGGGCTCGCCCTGCTCGAATCCCGCTCCCGGCGGCGCAGCGAGCAGGCCAGGACCTGGGGTGAGGGCAGCGACGACGTCAACCTGATCGACGACGGCGCCGACGGGCCCGACGCCCCCGACGTGCTGGCGGCCCGGGCCTGGCAGGCCCGCAAGCTCGACGCCGGCTTCGGCTGGGTCACCGGACCGCCCGAGCTCGGCGGGGCGGGCCTGCCGACCCACTACGAGACCGCGTTCAAGAACCTGGAGGCCGGGTTCGACCTGCCCGACCCCAGCATCCTGGCGGTCACCCTGCACATGGTCCTGCCGACCGTCGTGCGCTGGGCGTCCGCGCAGCTGCGCGACGCGCTCGCCCCGCGGCTGGCCCGCGCCGAGACCGTGTCCTGCCAGCTGTTCTCCGAGCCGGAGGCCGGCTCGGACCTGGCCGGCATCCGCACCAGCGCCGTGCGCGACGGCGGGGACTGGGTGGTCAACGGCCAGAAGATCTGGACCTCCGGGGCGCACTTCTCCGACATCGGGCTGATCGTCTGCCGGACCGACCCCGACGGCCCCCGCTACCGCAACCTGACGGCGTTCATCGTCGACATGCACGACCCCGGTGTCGAGGTCCGCCCGATCCGCCAGCTGACCGGGCACTCGTCGTTCAACGAGGTCTTCCTGACCGACGTGCGCATCCCGGACACCCACCGCCTCGGCGAGCCGGGCCAGGGCTGGGCGGTGATCATCTCGACGCTGATGAGCGAACGCTCCTCGATCGGCACCGGCAACTCGACCAAGACCGTCGACCCCGGGATGCTGCTGGAACTGGTGCGCCGCCACGGCGACGGCAGCGCGCTGACCCGCGACCTGACCGCCCGCGCCTACACGGCGTCGCGGCTGGTGGAGCGGTTCGGCGAGCGGTGCGCCGAGGAGCTGCGCTCCGGCAGCGACCCCGGCCCCCGGTTCTCGATCGGCAAGATCCTGCTGGTCGACGCCCTGCGCCGAACCAGCGAGCTGATCGAGCACGTGCTGGGCCCGCGGATCGTCGCCGACACCGGCGAGTGGGGCACGTTCGCCTGGTCGATCGTCTCGCTCGAACAGCCCTCGTTCGGCATCGGCGGGGGCACCGACGAGATCCAGCGCAACATCGTCGCCGAGCGCGTACTCGGCCTGCCGAAGGACCGGTCGTGATGGAGGAGGTCATCCGGTTCGCGCTGCTGGGCCTGGGCCTGGGCGCGCTGTACTCGCTGGCCGCGTTCGGCCTGATCGCGGTCTACCGCGGCTCGGGCGTGCTGAACTTCGCGCACGGCGCCATCGGCATGGTCGGCGCCTACGTCGCCTGGGAGGTCCGCGTCGAGCAGGGCCTGCCGTTCGGGGTCGCGCTCGTCGTCGGCATCCTCGCCTCGGCCGTGCTGGGCGCGCTGACCTACGCGCTGATCATGCGGCCACTGCGGCGGGCCTCCCCCATCGCCCGCACCGTGGCGACGCTGGGCGTGCTCATCGTCCTGCAGTCAGCGGCCGTGCTCCGCTACGGCAACGACACGACGTTCGTGGAGAACGAACTGCCCGCGGACGTGCTGCGGCTGTTCGGCGACGTGGTCATCTCCGCCGACCGGATCGTGCTGCTGGCCATCGCGGCGGCGCTGTGCCTCGGGTTGTGGGCGCTCTACCGGTTCACCATGTTCGGTCGGGCGACCTCGGCGGTGGCCGAGAACGAGCGCGCCGCCGCGGCACTGGGCCGCTCGTCGGACCGCATCGCCGCGCTGAACTGGGCGCTCGGTTCGGCGCTCGCCGGACTGGCCGCCATCCTCGTCTCGCCGATCGTGACCCTGCAGGCGATGAGCATGACGACGCTGGTGCTGGCGGCGATGGCCGCCGCGCTCATCGCCGGCTTCCGGTCGTTCCCGGTCGCGTTCGCCGCGGGCATGCTCGTCGGGATCCTGCAGACCGAGGCCGACCGCTTCGTCGACCAGCCCGGTTTCGCCCGCTCGGTGCCGTTCGTGCTGATCGTCATCGTGATGCTCGTGCGGGGCCGCGACCTGCCGCTGCGCGACTTCTTCCTGCAGCGGCTGCCCTCGGTCGGCACCGGCCGGGTGCGGCCGGTGCCCGTGCTGATCGCGATCGCGGTCGCCGTCGCGCTCATCCTGACGCTGAAGACGAGCTGGGTCGACGGCCTGGTGATGACCTTCGGCGTGGCCTGCGTACTGCTCTCGATCGTCGTGCTGACCGGCTACACCGGCCAGCTCTCGCTGGCCCAGTTCGCGCTGGCCGGGTTCGGGGCCTGGGTGGCCTCGACGCTGGTGGCCGCGGCCGGGCTGCCGTTCTGGCTGGCCGTGCTGCTCGGCGTGCTGGCCACCGTGCCGCTGGGGGTGCTCTTCGCGCTGCCGGCGGTGCGCTCGCGGGGCATCCAGCTGGCGATCGTGACGCTCGGGCTCGGCACCGCCATCCAGCTGATGCTGTTCAACAACGGCGACTACACCGGTGGCTTCCAGGGCACCGAGGTCGGCACGCCGACGCTGTTCGGCCTGGAGATCGACGCGGTCGGCCACCCCGAGCGGTACGCCCTGTTCGCGCTGGCCTGCTTCGTGGTGTGCGCGCTCGTCGCGGCCAACCTGCGCCGCGGCCGCACGGGCAGGCGCCTGCTGGCCGTGCGGACCAACGAGCGGGCCGCGGCGGCGCTGGGCATCGGGGTGCGCGCGGCCAAGCTGTACGCCTTCGGCGTCTCGGCCGCGTTCGCCGCGCTCGGCGGCATCCTGATCGCCTTCCGCGACAGCTCGATCTTCTTCACCCAGTTCGACGCGCTGAAGTCGATCACCGCGGTCGGGTTCGCGGTGATCGGCGGGGTCGGCTACCTGGCGGGTCCGCTCATCGGCGGCACGCTCGCCCCGGGCGCGATCGGGACCAACATCTCCGACGCGATCTTCTCCGGGGTGGCCCAGTACCTCGAGCTGATCAGCGGCGCCATCCTCATCCTGCTGGTCCTGCAGAACCAGGACGGCATGGCCCGCGAGGCGATCGGCCAGCTCCGCTGGGTCGGGACGAAGATCGGCGGGCTGGTCGGGCGGACCCGCGCCCCGGTGGCGCCCACCCGGCTGCCCCCGGCGTCGGGGGTGCGCGACCGGATGGCGCCCAAGCGCCTGGAGGTCGAGGGCCTCACCGTTCGGTTCGGTCGGACCACCGCCGTCGACGACGTGTCGCTGGCCGTCGAGCCCGGCCGGATCGTCGGGCTGATCGGCCCGAACGGGGCCGGCAAGACGACGTTCATCGACGGCGTCACCGGGTTCGTCGCCCCGGCCGCCGGCGCGATCCGCCTCGACGGGCAGGTGATCGACCAGTGGGACGTCGCCCGCCGGTCGCAGGCCGGGTTGAGCCGGTCGTTCCAGTCGCTGGAGCTGTTCGAGGACCTCACGGTGCTGGACAACCTGCGAGCCGCCTCCGACCCCCGCGACGGGCTGTCCTACCTGCGCGACCTGGTGTACCCCGTGGCGGCCCCGCTGCCCGGCCCGGTCCTGGCCGCGATCGAGGAGTTCGGCCTGGCCGGCGACCTCGACGAGGTCGTGGAGAACCTGTCCTACGGCAAGCGCAGGCTGCTGGCCATCGCCCGGGCCGTGGCCACCGGTCCGAGCGTGCTGCTGCTCGACGAGCCGGCCGCCGGGCTGGGGTCGGCCGAGACGGCCGAGCTCGGCCAGCTCGTGCGACGCCTGGCCGCCGACTGGGGCATGGGGATCCTCGTGATCGAGCACGACGTCACGTTCGTGATGTCGACCTGCGACGAGATCGTCGTCCTCGACTTCGGCGCGACGATCGCCGCCGGGCCGCCGGAGGACGTGCGCAACGACCCTGCCGTCATCTCGGCCTACCTCGGTGGCGACGCCACAGCGGAACCCACCGCGCAGCCCACACCGCAACCCACATCGGAACCCACAGCGGCGACGGCCGGGAGGGACGACTGATGGCGGTCCTGCTCGAAGCGCGCGGCCTGCGCGCCGGCTACGGCGGTCGCCCCGTCGTGACCGACCTCGACCTGCGGGTAGGCGAAGGCGAGGTGGTGGCCCTGCTCGGCGCGAACGGCGCCGGCAAGACCACGACCCTGCTCACCGTGTGCGGTGAGCTGCCCACGATCGGCGGGGAGGTCCTCATCGACGGCGCCCCCGCGCGCGGCCCGCTGTTCCGGCGCGCCCGCAACGGCCTGGGCCTGGTCACCGAGGAGCGCTCGATCTTCCGGGCGCTGACCGCGCGTGACAACATCGCGCTCGGCGGCTGCGGCGTCGACGACGTGCTCGCGCTGTTCCCCGAGCTGGAGTCGCGGCTGGACGTGCGGGCGGGCCTGCTCAGCGGCGGGGAGCAGCAGATGCTCGTGCTCGGCCGGGCGCTGGCCCGGCGACCGCGGCTGCTGCTGGCCGACGAGCTGTCGCTGGGGTTGGCCCCGCTCGTCGTCGAGCGCCTGCTGGCGGCGGTCCGGCACGCGGCCGAGACCCGCGGGACGGGCGTGCTGCTGGTGGAGCAGCACGTGCGCAAGGCCCTGCGGTACGTGGACCGGGTCTACGTCATGCGGCGCGGGACCGTGGAGATGGCCGTGGACGCCGAGGAGGCCCGCGAGCGCCTCACCGAGATCGAGGGGCTCTACCTGTCGACCGGGAGTTGACCTATCGTCGGTGGTCAGGCGGCTGTCGTCGCTGGTGGGAGGGTCATGACCGAGCTGATGGTGCCGCTGGCGGCGCCGACCGGCGTCGCGCGCCGGATCCAGGACCACCGGTCCAGCAGGTCCACGGCCCGCGTCGTGGAGGCGTTCAGCCGGGTCGCCGGCGCGATGATCGCCGAGCGTCCCCTCGACGAGGTGCTGCACCTGGTCGTCGACCAGATCACCCGGCTGGTCGGCGTCCGCCGGGGCACGATCTACCTCGGCGACGAGGAGTCCGGGCGCTACCAGGGGCGCGTCGGGCAGGACTCCCGCCACCACGCCACCGACGCCGCCGTGCGCCGGCTGACGATGGGCCTGCCCGGCGACCGCTTCACCCAGGAGATCCTGGCCAACCGCCGGGCGCTGGTCGTGGCCCGCGCCGACACCGACGAGCGGCTGTTCCGGTACATGGTCAAGGCGTTCGGCGTCCGCTCGATCATGGGCGTGCCGATGCTGCTGCGCGGGCGGGTGATCGGCATCTTCACCCTCGACGACGAGGACCGCCGGCACGTGTTCACCGACGCCGAGCGCGACATCGCCTCGGCGTTCGCCGAGCTCTCCGCGGTCGCGGTGGCCCAGTGCCGCACGACCGCGGAGCTGCGCGAGTCGCTGGCCGCGCAGGCCAAGCAGAACCAGCAGCTGCGCCACGCCGCCGCGATCGATGCCCGGCTGACCGAGCTGGTGGTGGCCGGGGCGAGCCTGCGCGAGGTCGCCCAGGGCATCACCGACCTCACCGGCAAGCCGTGCGCGGTGCACGACGCCGAGCACAACCTGCTGGTGTCGGCCTCCCCGCCGCTCGGCGAGCCGGTCGTCCCGCGGCTGCTGGAGCCGGGGGTCCGCGACCACCCCCAGGTCCGCGAGGCGCTGCAGCGCGCCACCGGCCGGCAGAGCGTGATCGTCGAGCCGGCGCCGGCGATCGGGCTGCGCTGGCGCTGCCTCGTCGCGCCGATCGTCGTGCGCGAGCAGCGCTACGGCACGCTCGTGCTCCTGGAGCACGGCGGCCGGTTCACCGCGCAGGACACGGTGGTGAGCAGGCGCGCCGCGACCGTGCTGGCGCTCGGGCTCAGCGCCGAGCGCCGCGCCGCGGCCGCCGAGACCGACGCCCGCGCCACGCTGCTGGCCCAGCTCGTCACCGGCGCGGCCGATCCGGTCGTCGCGACCCGGCGCGCCGAGGCCGTCGGCCTCGACCCGGACCACCGTCGCCACCTCTGCCTGCTGGCCCCCGCCGACGCCGCCACCACGCTGCCCGACGCGCACCGCGTCATCGACGTCCTGGAGGCGCACGGCGGCCGCCAGACCGTGGCCTGCACGGTCCCGGACGGCGTGCTGGTCGCCGTGTCCGCCGAGGGCCGCACGGCGACCGACCTGCTCGCGCACGCGCTGCCCCGGCTGCAGCTGGGCGGGCGGGTGCGGGCGGTCGTGTCCTCGGAGTTCACCGGCATCCGCGGCTTCGCCCGCGCCCACGCCGAGGTCCGCGACGTCGTGGCCTGCGTGGCGCGCTTCGACGGCGGCGGCGCACCATCGGTGCTCTCGGCCGAGCGGCTGGGGTCGGCGCGGTTCTTCCTGCGCGGCATGAACCGCAACGACGCCGACGACCTCATCGACCGCGTGCTCGGCGCGGTCCTGGCCGGTGAGCAGGCCGACCAGCTGATCACCACCGCCGAGGCCTGGTTCGCGCTGACCCGCAGCGTCCGCCGCACCGCCGACTGGCTCGGGGTGCACGAGAACACGGTGCGCAACCGGCTCGAACGCCTCGAGCAGCTCAGCGGGCTCGCGGTGCGGACCGACGCGGACGCCCAGGTCGACGTCCGGCTCGCCCTGCTGGTGCTGCGCATGCGGGGCGCGCTGGCCCACCTCCCGGACCCGTGGGAGCGGGCGCCGGACCACGACAGCTGACGAGCGGATCAGCTCCGGCGCAGCCGGCGGCGCAGCAGCTTGCCCGTCACCGAGCGCGGCAGCGCGCTCACGATCTCGACCTCGCGCGGGTACTTGTAGGCGGCCATCCGGCCGCGGCAGTAGTCGATCAGCTCGGCCTCGCTCGCGGCACCGCCCGGCCGCAGGGCGACGTAGGCCCGGGTGGACTGGCCGCGGTAGTCGTCGGCGATCGCGACGACCGCGGCCTCGCCGACCGCGGGGTGCCCGGCGAGCACCTGCTCGACCTCGTGCGGCCAGATCTTGAAGCCGGCCGCGTTGATCAGGTCGGTGCTGCGGTCGACCACGTAGAACCAGCCGTCGGCGTCCACGAAGCCGACGTCACCGGTCCGCAGCGCCCCGTCGACGAACGCGGTGGCCGTCTCGTCCGGCCGGCGCCAGTAGCCCGGCGCGATCTGCGGGCCCGCGCTGACCAGCTCACCGATCTGCCCGGGCGGCAGGGCGCGCCCGTCGTCGTCCACGACGCGCACCACGGTGTCGGCGACCGGCACGCCCACCGACAGGACCCCGGTGTCGCGGTCGACCGGCGCCCGGGTCCCCCGCGGAACCATGTGCGTGGGCGAGGAGGCCTCGGTCTGGCCGTAGACGTTGTGGATGTAGCGACCGAGCAGCGCCTCCAGCCGGTCGGCGACCTCCGGGACGAGCGGGGAGCCGCCCGAGCACAGCAGCCGCAGCGGGGCCAGGTCGGCCGCCGACAGGCCCGGCTGCTCGGCCAGCGCGATGTAGGCGGTGATCGGGGCGACGGTGAAGGCCGGCCGCCACCGTCGGATCGCGTCGAGCACCACCCCGGGGTGGAATCGGTGGGTCAGCACGACGGGCGACCGGACGGCGAACCCGAGCAGCAGGGCACCCACCAGCCCGGTCACGTGGAACACGGGGGCCATCGCCAGTACCGGCTCGCCCACCTCCAGGCCCGTCCACGTCCGGTAGGTCCGCGCGTTGAAGGCCAGGTTGCCGTGCGTGAGGACCGCGGCCTTGGGCTCGCCGGTCGTGCCCGAGGTGGGAGCGAGGACGGCGGCGTCGCGGGCCGCGGGCGACCGGCGGGCGGGACCCGGCCCGGAGAACGACGCGACCAGCGCACCCAGGTCGAGCGCGTCGCCGGGGCGGCGACGGCCGGCGCCGGCGAAGAGCCGGGCGTCGGTGCGCGTCTGCTGGTCCAGCGGCGAGACCGTGACGACGGTGTGGATGCCCACGTCGCCCTGGCGCAGCACCTCGCGGACCACGTCCTCGTAGAGGTCGTCGAGGGCCAGCAACGCGGCCGGGGCGTAGTCGCGCAGGGCGAAGTCGAGCTCGCCCGCCTTGCTCATCGGGCTGATCAGCGCGGCGATGCCGCCGGCCTTCCAGGCGGCGAGCAGGCCCACCACGAAGGCGGGGTTGTTCTGCAGGTACAGCGCGAGCCGGTCGCCCTCGCCGAACCCGCGGGCGACCAGCAACGCGGCGAGGGCGTCGGAGGCGTCGTCGAGCTCGGACCAGCTGAGCGTCGTGTCGAAGTAGTGCAGGGCCGGCCCGGCCGGGTCGGCGTGCACCGCGGCGGTGAAGAGGGCGAGGGGCGACTCGGCCGTTGGGGCATCGGGCGCTGAGGTCGGCCGCACCCGGCGGAGTCTACGGTCAGCGGCCGGGCCCCTACGATGTTCAGCGTGCCTGAACAACCGGTGGGGGGAGCGGGGGTCCGGCTCGCCCGCAGGCGGGCCGGCCTCACCCTCCGCCAGCTCGCCGCCGACCTCGGCGTCAGCGCGGGGACGATGAGCGCCATCGAGAACGGCAAGGTCGGCCTCACCGTCGACCGGCTGCAGCGCATCGCCCAGCGCCTCGGCGTCACCGCCGGTGAGCTGCTCGAACCGACGGCGCCACCCCGGCCAGGGCCGCCGCCGGTGGGGCCGCCGCCCTCCCCCGCGTCGAGCTGGCGCGAGTTCGGGCCGCTGGCCCTCGACCCCGTGCTGGGCTCCGCGGTGGAGGTGTTCAACGAGACGGGCTACCACGGCGCGACGATGCGGGTCATCGCCACCGGCGCCGGCATCAGCATCGCCGGGATGTACCACCACCACCCGAGCAAGCAGCTGCTCCTCGTCGCCCTGCTCGACCTCGCCCTGGCCGACCTGCACCGGCGCGTCACCGCGGCGCACGACGAGGCCGACGCGCCGGCGCGGGCGCTGGCGAACGCGGTCGAGGCGCTCGCCCTCTTCCACCTCGAACGCGCGGAGCTGGCCCACCTGGTCCTCACCGAGATGCGCAGCGTCGAGGAACCCCACCGCACCCGGCTCGCGGGCGTCCGGCGCCGGGTGCAGGACGTGCTCGACGCGGCCGCCGCGCGCGTCGCCGGCCCCGGGGCGGGCGACGACCTGCCCACGGTCACCCGGGCCATCACGACGATGTGCCTCGCCCTGCCCTACTGGTCGCACGAGGCCGGCCCGCGCGGCCCGGCCGACGCGGCGCGGCTCGCGGCCCGCTACGCCGCCCTCGCCCTGGACATGCTGCGACCCGACCGTCCGGAGGCCGAAGTTCAGCCCTACTGAACTCCGCGGGCGCCCCGAGCCCGTCCCCGGCCGGCCTCCGCTGTCAGCTGTCCGACCAGGTGGTCGGGGTTGACGCGGCGGTCACCCTGACGCATCATCCGGATCTCGAACCGACCGAACGTTCTGACGATCCGTGCCCCTGTTCCGCCCCGCGGAGGAGACGACGATGTCCGAAGCCCCAGCCATGCGCGAACTCCTCGGTGAGGACGCCCCGAAGAACTGGGGCAAGTGGGGCCCCGACGACGAGCTCGGCGCCCTGAACTACCTCGACGCCGCCGAGGTGCTCCGCGGTGTCCGGCACGTCCGGTCGGGCGAGGTGTTCACCCTGCAGATCCAGATGGGCCGCACCGAGAGCCCTGGCGACCCCATCTGGCCGGGCCGCAAGCCGATGTCGCGGCAGAACGAGCTCGACGAGTCCACCTGGGACCGCGACGACGCCCCGGCCTTCCCCGGTGGGCTGCACTACGCCGACGACACCGCCCAGATCTTCCTGCAGGGCTCGACGCAGTACGACGCGCTCGGCCACGTCTGGTACGACGGCCAGCTCTGGAACGGCTACGACGCCCGCACCACCATCGGCGCCATGGAGAAGGCCTCGGTGCTGCCGATCGCCGAGAAGGGCGTCGTCGGTCGGGGCGTACTGATCGACATGGCCCGCCACCGCGGCAAGCCGTGGCTCGACAAGGGCGAGACGTTCGACCACAACGACCTCGAAGCCGCCGCGCGGCAGCAGGGCGTCGAGATCGAGCCGCACGACGTGCTCGTCATCCGCACCGGGTGGATGAAGTACTGGTACGAGCTCGACGACGCGGAGAAGTTCTACGAGGGCTTCATCGAGCCGGGCCTGACCTACTCCCGCGAGCTCGTCGAGTGGTTCCAGCAGCGGGAGATCCCGAACCTGGTCACCGACACGATCGCCAACGAGGTCACCGCCGACCCGAACTCCGGGGTCGCGCTGCCGCTGCACTGCGCCCTCATGCGCAACCTCGGGGTCACCCTCACCGAGATCGCCTGGCTCGACGACCTCGCCGACGCCTGCGCCGCGGACAACCGCTGGTCGTTCCTCTACGCGGCCGCGCCGCTGAAGGTCGTGCACGGCACCGGCGCCCCGGTCAACCCGATCGCGATCCGCTGACCGCCGTGTCCGCCTACGACGACAAGGTTTGGCTGGCCCGCTACGACGAGGGCCAGCCCGCCTCCCTCACCCCCGAGTACGACTCCGCGCTGGCGATGTTCCGGGCGACGGTCGCCCGGGTCCCGGACGCCGACGCCCTGCGCTACTTCGACGGCCGGATCAGCTTCGCCGAGCTCGACCGGCTCACCGACGCCTTCGCCGCGGGCATCACCGCCGAGGGCTTCCGGCCCGGCGAGCGGGTCGCCATCTTCGCCCAGAACGTGCCGCAGTTCGTCATCGCCCAGGTCGGGACCTGGAAGGCCGGCGGGATCGCCGTCTCGATCAACCCGATGAACAAGCAGCGCGAG
The DNA here is from genome assembly GCF_018531445.1 of Pseudonocardia lacus. GTDB lineage: Bacteria > Actinomycetota > Actinomycetes > Mycobacteriales > Pseudonocardiaceae > Pseudonocardia > Pseudonocardia lacus. Next base: position 17,283 of record NZ_JAHDTH010000042.1, on the reverse strand, counting down.
CTGGCCGAACTGCTGGCCGACTCCGGGGCGACCGTCCTGGTCGCGCTGCAGTCGCTGCACCGCGACGTCGCGGCGCACGTGCTGGCGGACTCCGCGGTCCGCACCGTGGTCACCACCTCCGAGCTGGACTTCCGGACCCGCGACGAGCCCGCGGTGTTCGCCGGCGTCGAGCGGCTGAGCTGCCCCGGCACGATCGACCTGCTCGACCTCCTGCGGACCCACCGCGACACCGCACCGCCGCGGGTCTCGCTCGGCCCGGACGACATCGCGTTCCTGACCTACACCTCGGGCACCACCGGCCCGCCCAAGGGCGCGATGACCACGCACCGCAACGTCGTGTTCAACGCCCAGACCTACCGCGACTGGATCGGGATCGGGCCCGATGACGTCGTCCTGGGCATCGCGCCGCTGTTCCACATCACCGGCCTGGTCGGCCACATCGCCATCTCGCTGCTGACCGGCGCCCCGCTGGTGCTCATGCACCGGCTCGACCCCGCGCTCACCCTCGACGTCGCCGAGGCCGAGGGGGCCACCTTCACCGTCGGCTCCATCACGGTGTTCATCGCGCTGATGAACGCGCCCAACGCCGAGAAGTCCAAGCTGGCCACCCTGACCAAGGTCTACTCGGGCGGCGCCCCCATCCCGCCGAGCACGGTCGAGGCCTTCCGCGCGGCGTTCGGCCACTACATCCACAACATCTACGGCCTGACCGAGACGACGTCGCCGTCGCACGGGGTGCCCTTCCACGCCGAGGCCCCCGTCGACCCGGCCTCCGGGGCGCTGTCGGTCGGCGTGCCCGTCTACGACACCGTCGTGCGGATCGTCGACGACGAGGGCAACGAGCTGCCCGTCGGCGAGACCGGCGAGCTGGTGACCGCCGGCCCGCAGGTGGTGGCCGGGTACTGGAACAAGCCGGAGGAGACGGCGAAGGCGCTGCCCGGCGGTGTCCTGCACACCGGCGACGTGGGCTACATGGACGCCGAGGGCTGGTTCTACATCGTCGACCGCAAGAAGGACCAGATCAACGCGGGCGGCTACAAGATCTGGCCCCGGGAGGTCGAGGACGTCCTCTACGAGCACCCCGCGGTCCGCGAGGCCGCCGTGGTGGGCGTGCCGGACGAGTACCGGGGCGAGACGGTGAAGGCCTTCGTCTCGCTCCGGGCCGGCGCCACCGCGACGCCCGAGGAGATCATCGCCTTCGCGAAGGAGCGGATGGCGGCCTACAAGTACCCGCGCCAGGTCGAGGTCCTCGACGAGATCCCGAAGACGGTCAGCGGCAAGGTCCTGCGCCGGGAGCTGCGCACCCGCCGGTGACCGCCGGCCACCATCGACGGGGACGCCGGCACCGGCGCCGGCGTCCCCGCCACCCACCGGCCGGGCCGCGCGCGGCACACTCGGGGCACCATGACCGAGCCGCGGCGGATCGACGTGACGCACCTGCCCGACGACGTCGTCGGGCTCCTGGACGCCCTCGCCCCCGGCGCGGAGCTGCTCGTCACCCGCGACGGCGACCCGATCGCCACGATCCGCGCCACCCGGGCGGCGTCCGAGGCCGTCGGCGGGCCGACCGGCGACGACCCGAACGTGCTGGTCGTCGCCACCGCGATGCGGCTCTCCGCGGCGGCGAGGGCGGCGCTGTCCGCCGAGCTCGGCCCGGACTACATCGTGCTCGACCTTCGCGCCGCCCCGCCGACTGCCGACGTCGTGCTGGTGCCGCCGGCCAGCCCGCAGCTGATCGGCGGCCTGCGCGCGCAGTTCCCGAAGGCCCGCATCGTGGTGACCGAGATCGACGACGACGAGCTCGGCGTCAGCTACCAGGGCCCGGTGCGGCGGATGCTGGACGCCGGCGCCGAGGCCTACCTGTCCCCCGCCTCCGTCCCGCGGCTCGCCGCGCAGCTCGACCTCACCCTGCACCGGCACCGCACGCTCACCGGCACCGACCACCGCCCCGAGCTCGACGCGAGCGACGCGCCGGTGCACCCCGTCGAGGCCCCGGGTCAGCTCCCCGGAGGGCGGGGCCGGCGCGGTCGGAGCTGATGACTTCGCCGCTCCCGGCGTCAGAATCGACGGCGTCGACATCGGCGCACCGGACCACCGGGGCCGCCGGCACCAGGCCGCGTTGAGCAGAGAGGCTTTCCATGGCACTGAGCAACCCGTTCTACACACCCGAGGTCCAGGGCGCCTACGCGCTGCACAGCCTCGGCGAGTTCCATCTGGAGGAGGGCGGGGTCATCCCCGACCTGCAGCTCGCCGTCGCCACCCACGGCAGGCTGAACGAGGCCAAGGACAACGCGATCCTCATCCCGACCTGGTTCTCCGGCACCCAGCAGACCTGGGAGCTCGTCTACATCGGTCCGGGTCGCGCGCTCGACCCGGACAAGTACTTCATCGTCGTGGTCAACCAGATCGGCAACGGGCTGTCGACCTCCCCGCACAACGCCGACGGCGCCAACAGCGCGATCTCGATGTCGAGGTTCCCGAAGGTCCGTATCGGCGACGACGTGCGCGCCCAGGAGCAGCTGCTGCGCGAGGAGTTCGGCATCGAGCGCCTGCACGCCGTCGTCGGCGGCTCGATGGGCGCCCAGCAGACCTGGGAGTGGGCGGTCCGGTTCCCGGAGAAGGTGGCCCGCGCGGCCCCGATCGCCGGCACCGCCCGCAACACCCCGCACGACTTCCTGTTCACCCAGACCCTGCTCGACGTCATCACCGACGACCCCGGCTGGAACGGCGGCGAGTACACCTCCAACACCGACGTCGCGCGCGGGCTCGAACGGCACGCCGACCTGTGGGCGGTCATGGGCCTGTCCACCGAGTTCTGGAAGACCGAGTTCTGGCGCGGCATCGAGCTGCCCGACGTCACCTGGGACACCGAGATCGAGTTCAAGGACCGGTTCATCCGCACCGTGTTCGGCGCGATGGACCCGAACTCGCTGCTGCTGCAGGGCTGGAAGTGGCAGCGCGGCGACGTCTCCCGCAACACCGGCGGCGACCTCGCCGCGGCGCTCGGCCGGATCACGGCCAAGGTCTTCGCGATGCCGATCGACGAGGACATGTTCTTCCCGGTCCGCGACGTCCGCGCCGAGCAGGAGCTCACCCCGAACTCCGAGTTGCGGGTGCTGCACTCGATCGCCGGCCACTTCGGCCTGTTCGGCTTCGAGCCCAGCTACCTCAAGGAGGTCGACGACCACCTCACCGAGCTGCTGACCTCACCGGTGTGAGGTATCGCCTGCGCCGGCCCCGCTGCTCGACGCAGGCATGCCAGTCTCCTCAACGGGCAGGGCATCCACCCAGGCGTCCCGATGCCCTGCCCGCGACCCCGGACACGTCCCGAGATGCCGGCTGTGAAGCGTGTTCCGCGGTGTGGGTCCGGCACGTGCAGGCCCCGACGGGGCACTGCCAGCAGGCGCGGCCCGAGCGGGGAGCTCAGCGCGCGCCCGCGGCGTGGAACCGGTGCCGCCCCGCGCCCACCCGGGTGGGCTCGACGCCGGGCACGTCGATCTCGGCGCGCACGCCGTCGGGCACGACGACCTCGACGTCCAGCGCGCCCGACGGGTCGAGCCGCCACGCCACCGCGACCAGTCCGTGCGCCGTCTCCAGCGACGTCTCGGCCCAGGTCAGACCCGCACCCGGGCGAGGGGCGACGCGGACGGTCCGGTAGCCGGGCTCGGCGGGGGCGAGCCCGCCCACGGTGCGGTGCAGCCAGTCCGCGACCGCGCCGAGGGCGTAGTGGTTGAAGCTGGTCATCTGGCCGGGGTTGATGCTGCCGTCGGGCAGCATCGAGTCCCACCGCTCCCACACGGTGGTCGCGCCCATCGTCACCGGGTAGAGCCACGACGGGCACTCCCGCTGCAGCAGCAGCCGGTAGGCGTCGTCGAGGTGCCCGGTCTCCACGAGCGCGTCGCACACGTACGGCGTGCCGGCGAAGCCCGTGGCGATGCGGTGGCCGCTGTCGGCCACCAGCGCGGCCAGCCGGTCGCCGGCCAGCATGCGGGTCCGGTCGTCGAGCAGCCCGAAGTGGATGGCCAGGGTGTGGGCGGTGACGGCGTCGCTGTGGATGCGCCCGTCGCCGCCGACGTAGTGCTTCGTGAACGCGGTGCGCGTCCGCTCGGCCAGGTCGGCGAAGTGCTCGGCGTCCTCGCCGTGCCCGAGCAGTGCGGCGGTGTCCGCCGCGGTCCGGGCGCTGCGGTACAGGCAGGCCGTGGCGACGACGCCGTTGTCGGCCTTGGCGCGGATCGGGTCGTCGGGCGGGGCGGTCGGGTCGAGCCAGTCGCCGAACTGGAAGCCGGTGTCCCACAGCCCGGTGTCGGACAGCAGCGTCTCGACCCGTCGGACGTGCGCGGCCATCGCGCCGTAGGCCCTGGCCAGCGCCTCGCGGTCACCGTAGGCCTGCCACAGCGCCCACGGCACCCAGACCGCGGCGTCGCCCCAGACGGCGGTGCTCTCCTGGGCGCCCAGGTTGCGCGGGGGGTTGTGCTTGAGCACGTCGGGCACGACGTACGGGACCAGCCCGTCGGCCGCGCGCTGCTCGGCGTCGACGTCGAGCAGCCAGTCGCCCAGGAAGTCGGCCACGTCGTAGAGGAATGCCGCGCTCGGCGCGAACGCGGCGATGTCGCCGGTCCAGCCCATGCGCTCGTCGCGTTGCGGGCAGTCGGTCGGCACGTCGAGGAAGTTGCCGCGGGTGCCCCACACGACGTTGTCGTGCAGCTTGTTGACGAGCTCGTCGGAGCACCGGAAGCGGCCGGTGCGGCGCAGGTCGGAGTGCACGACCACGGCCGTGAGCGCGTCGGTCGACGGCACGCCCGGCCAGCCGTCGAGCTCGGCGTAGCGGAAGCCGTGGAAGGTCAGCGTCGGCTCGAAGACGTCGTCGCCGCCGGAGAGCACGAACCGGTCCGTGGCCCGCGCCGAGCGCAGCGGGCGGGTGCCCAGCTCGCCGTCCTCGAGGACCTCGGCGTGCCGGACGGTGATCGTCGCGCCGGCCTCGCCGCGCACGGCGACACGCAGCCAACCGACCAGGTTCTGGCCGAAGTCGACCAGCGTCCGGCCGGCGGGCGAGGTCCAGATCCGGGTCGGCGCCACCTCCTGCTGGCGGCGCACCACCGGGCCGAGGTAGGGCTGCAAGATGGCGGCGTCGAACTCCTGGGCGTGCACCCCGATCCAGCCCTCGGCCGCGAAGCCGGGCCGCAGCCAGGCGTCCTCGACCAGGCGGGCGTCGATGGTCTGGCCGTCGTAGAGGTCGTTCGCCAGCACCGCTGACGGGCCCGCGCGCCAGGTGTCGTCGGTGCCGACGGTCTGCGTGTGGCCGTCGGCGAAGGTGATCTCCAGCTGGGCCAGCGCGCCCAGCTCGGAGCCGTAGATCGCGCGCTTGTCGCCCCACCCGAGCCGGCCGCGGTACCAGCCGTTGCCCAGCGCCATCCCGACGACCACCGTGTCGCCCGCGGCCCGCACGGCCTCGGTGACGTCGTAGGTCCGGTAGCGCAGGCGCCACTCGTAGCTCGTCCAGCCCGGGCTCAGCACCTCGTCGGACACCGGGGCCCCGCCCACGAACGCGGTGAACACCCCGCGGGCCGTCGCGTGCAGGACGGCTCCGGTCACCTCGTCGTGCCCGGGGTCGGGCGCGAACTCCGCGCGCAGCAGGGGCGCGCCGTGGAAGTCGTCGTCGGGCCCGATCATCGTGACGTGCCAGGTCGGCGGCATGGCCGTCTCCCCCATCTGGGCGTTCCCGCCCGGTATCGATTGGACTCGCCCCGACGTGCACCGGGGCGTCACCACCGGGTTCAGCCCGGCTGGTGGACGCCGTCCTCCGCGCAGAGGTAGACGCGCGGGCCGCCGCCGGGGTCGGGGACGGGATCGGCGCGCTCCCGCCTCCGGCCGGTGGCCACGACCTCCCCGGTGCGGGGGTCGAGGACGGTGAAGGGCAGCGGGACCGAGTCGTCGGTGATCCGGACCGGTCCCCCCGCCTCGCGGTAGACGAGCAGGAACTTTCCCGGTATGCGTAGGCCGCGGGCCGCGACGGCGCTGGTCCAGTCCGGCTCCATATCGGTGGTGGGCAGGCCGGCCAGGATCCGGGGCACGAGCCCGACATAGGTGGAGCCCTCGAAGTCGAGCGCCTCGCGCACCCGGTGCCCCTCGGCCAGGAAGGAGGGTGCGTGGCGGGGTTCGGCGCCGTGCAGGCGCCACTGCCACAGGCCTCGCCGGCCACGACGTCCACGGCGCCCTCACGGGCGCCCTCGACCTCGCCCGTTCCGCGCCACGACCACGTCCACCGGCCCGGCTCGGGCGCGGCGAAGCGCACGGCGAACTCGGCCCCGCCGTCCCAGAACGCCGGGCGACGCAGCACCCGCCCGGACTCGTGCGCGAAGTCCGCCCACAGCTCGACCCCGGTGTAGGGGTCGGCCGGCGGGTCGGCGAGCGCGACCCGGACCTCGAACTCCCGCCAGGCGACCGGGCCCGGGGTACCAGCGTCGGTCACGCGCATCAGCCCTTGATCGCGCCGCTGGTCATCCCGGCCACGATGCGCCGGTTGAAGAAGATGAACATGACCAGCGGCGGGACCGTGATCAGCAGGATGTTCATGAACAGCAGGTGGTACTGGGTGTTGAACTGGCTCTGGAAGTTGAACAGGGTCAGCTGGACGGTGGCGTTGCGCTCGCCCGGCAGGAAGTACAGCGGGTTGACGAAGTCGTTGAACACGACCACCGACTGCACGACGACCACGGTGACGATCACCGAGCGCAGCAGCGGGAAGATGACCTGGAAGAACACCCGCACCGGACCGGCCCCGTCGACGGTCGCGGCCTCGTCGAGCTCGCGCGGGATCGTGGAGATGAACGCCCGGAACAGCAGGATGCAGAACGAGATCCCGAACGCGATCTCGATCAGGATGAGCCCGACCATCGTCCGGAACAGCCCGAGCCCCTGCAGCACCCAGATCGTGGGCACGACGGCCGGGGGGATGATCAGACCGGACAGCACCAGGAAGTTGATCAGCCCGTTCCACCGGCTCGCCCGCCGCTGCAGCACGAACGCGGCCATCGCCGAGACCACGACCATGAGCGCGACGCTGGCCACGGTGAGGATGGTGCTGTTGATGAACGCGATGACGAGCAGGTAGTCGCGGGCCTCGACCACCGCCCAGAAGTTCTCCACGATCCGCCACTCGCTCGGCCACGACAAGCTCAGCTGCGAGGCCTCCGGTCCCGACTTGACCGCGGTGACCACGACGAAGGCGAACGGGACCAGGAAGACGACGACGAAGAGCACGATCGCGACCGCGGACAGCCAGTAGTTCGGGCGCTGCCGGTTGGTGCGCTTGGCGGGATTCGCCGGCTCCCCCGCGGCCGCCCGGTCCAGCGCCCCGGCGGGCCGCTGCGCGGCGGGGGTCGTCGTCACAGCTCGACCTCCTTGCGGTTGAGCCACCAGAACAGCGGCAGCACGATGGCGGTCACGACGAGGAAGAGCACGACGTTGCCGGCGGTGGACAGGCCGAAGAAGCCGGCCTGGTACTGCTTGTAGATCACCGAGGCGATCACGTCGGAGGTGAACCCCGGCCCGCCCCGGGTCATCGCCCAGATCAGGTCGAACGACCGCAGCCCGCCGATCAGCGAGAGGATGATGACCGTCACCGTGGCGGGCCGGGCCAGCGGCAGCGTGATGCTCCGGAACCGCCGCCACGATCCGGCCCCGTCGACCTCGGCGGCCTCGAAGTACTCCGACGGGATCGACACGATGCCGGCGATGTAGATCACCGTCGCCAGGCCCACGCCCTTCCACACGTCGACCGCCGCGACCGACAGCAGCGCCAGCGACGGGTCGGTCAGCCACCCCGGCCCGTCCACCCCCACCGCGCCGAGCACCTGGTTGAACAGCCCGTCGAACGGGTCCATCAGCACGGTGAAGGTGATGCCGACGCCGATGGTGCTGACCAGCACCGGGAAGAACACCAGCGAGCGCAGCAGGCCGCGGCCGATGATGTGCGAGGTCAGCAGCACCGCCAGCAGCAGCCCCAGCACGACCTTCGCCGCTGACGTGACGACGCCGAAGATGATCGTGTTGACCAGGCCGGTCACCAGTGCGGGCTCGCGGAAGAACAGCACGAAGTTGTCGAACCCGATGAACTGGAAATCGATCAAGCGCCAGCGGGTGAGCGCGAAGAAGAACGACGCGAACGTCGGTAGGACGAACAGCACCGTGTAGAGCACCGCTGCCGGCAGGTAGAACCAGTACGGGTACCGGCTGCCTGCGGTCCGGCCTTTCCCGGCCGAGCCGGACCTGCCCCCGGGGGCGGTCGGCACCGGCGGGGGCGACGTCGTCGTCGTTGTCGGCGTCCCTGCCACGTCCTTCGTCCTCTCGATCGCTTCGCCCGGCTCCCCCGCTGCGGCTACCAGCCGGGCAGGCCGAGCTGCTGGGCCTGCTTCTCCACGTCCTGGTCGTAGAGCGCGGCGGCGTCGGCGGCCGAGCGGATGCCCGAACCGACCTCGACCGTGATCTGCTGCAGCGAAGGGCCCTTGACCGGGGAGACGAACTCCAGGGCGGGGCTGGACGCGCCCTGGTCGTAGTAGGGCTGCACGTCCTTGACCGCCTGCGGGACGTCGGCCGGGAGCGTGCACCCCTCGACCGGGTACGGGCCGGCCGGCGGCGCGACCCTGGTGGCCGACTCGCAGCCCGCGGGACTGGCGATGAAGGCCAGGAACCGCTTGGCGGCCTCGAACTTCGCGCTGTCCTCGGCGGTGGTCGTGGGCACGTAGACCCCGGCGGCCAGCCACGCCGTGATCCCGTTCTCGGCCGCGTCGTTGCCGGGCAGAGCGAAGAAGCCGACGTCCTGGGCGGCGTTCGGGCTGTTCTCCACCATCGTCGCCACGGTGACGGTCAACATCGGGAAGTGCGCACCCTCACCGGCGGCGACCTGGCGCAGTCCGTCCTCGAAGGTGGCCGAGGCGAAGTCCTCGTTGAGGTAGCCCGCGTCGTGCACGTCCTGCAGGTGCTGGAAGCCCTGCACCGCCGCCGGGGTGGTCGCGTACTTCGCCTTGTTGGCGGTGTAGTCCTCGGCGAACGTCGGCACCTCGGTGGTGAGGTTGTGGTAGTCGGCGAGCACGAACAGCTGGGAGGTCCAGGTGGTCCCGTAGGTCTGGATCACCGGGTCGATCCCGGCCGCCTCGATGGACGCGTTGTTGGCCATGAACTGCTCCCAGGTCGTCGGGACCTGGAGGCCGAGCTGCTGGTAGACGTTGCGGTTGTAGAGCACGCCACCGGCGAAGCTGGACCCGAACGGCGCCCCGTAGACCCCGTTACCGGCGGTCACCGAGTTGCGGAACTGCTCCTCCAGGCTGCCCACCCACGGCTCGTCGGTCAACGGGGCGAGCTGCTGCTGGGGGTTGATGGCCTGGAAGAGCGAGCCGGAGTTGTAGGCGAACAGGTCGGTCATGTCGCCGGTGGCCAGGCGCGTCTTGACGATGTTGTCGCCCTCGGTGCCGCCCGGGCGGGTCTCGGTCTCGATCCGGATGTCGGGGTTGGCCGCCATGAAGTCGTCGGCCAGCGCCTGGCCGATCAACGAGGCCGGAGGCTCGTTGCCGAACTGGAACGTGAGCGTGACCGTGCCGTCCTCGGTCCCGCCGCTGGAGCCGAGGCTCCCCGCGCTGCAGGCGGTCGAGGCCAGGACGGCGGCCGCGGCGAGCAGCACTCCGATCCGTGGCCGGCCGGTGGCCGTTCTAGCTGCCATGACGCGCCTCCAAAGTCCCCATCGACTGTTGAAACGATTCAATTCGGCTGCAGCGGTCCGCCGGTGACCAGTGGTGGCAGTGCCGCGACGGACGGATAGCAGGAGGTGTGACCCGGCTGGGAGCGACCACCGCTGGACGCCGGCGGCGACGGAGAGCACCGCCTACTGAAATGCAGATCACAGTGCCGACTCAGCGCGCCGAAACTTACGACCCTCAGGGACGGAAGTCAAGGCGATGCAGCCGCAGCGGGCCCGACCGGATCAGAGCTACGGATTCTTGTGGATGACGTCCGCCAGGCCGACCGGGCTGCCCTGAGCGCACCATTGATCGAGGTGGCGCGCGGAGAACAGGGCGTCGACGACGGTGAAGGCTGCGCCGATGAGCCCCGCGGAGTTGCCCAGCGGCGAGACCGCGAACTGCAGGCCTCCCGCCGCGGGCAGGCACCGGTCCAGGACGGTGGCGCGGAACGCGGCCACGAGCGGGTCGTCGATGCTGACGAACCCGGCGTCGACCAGGACCAACGAGGGGTTGAACGCACTGACCAGCACGGCCGTCACCGCTCCGAGGTGTTCGCCGGCCCGGGTGAGGATCTGCGCGCTGACCGGGTCGCCCGCCGCCGCGGCCGTGAAGACCTCGCGGGCCGATATCCGCCGGCCCTGGGCGGCGATCGCGGCGAGGATCCGGCTGCGGCCCTCGCGCGCGGCCAGCTGCCCTTGCCGCGCGAGTGCCCGACCGCCGGCGACCTGGGTGAGGCACCCGGTCCGGCCGCACCAGCACCGCTCGGTCACCGCGGGGTCGACGACGATGTGCCCGAACTCGCCGGCGAAGCCCAGTGCGCCGCGGTGCAGCTCCCCGGACGCCACCACGGCTCCGCCGATGCCGTCCGCGATCTCGATGAACAGCACGTCGCGGTGGGTGCGCGCGATCCCGGCCCGCAGCTCGCCCAGCGCCATCAGGTTGGCGTCGTTCTCCACCCACACCGGGACGTCGTAGCGCGCCGCGAGCCGCTCGCGGACCGGGTACTGCGCCCACTCCGGGATGGACAGCGCTCCGACCGGGCGCCCGGTCGCGGTGGCCACCGGGCCGGGCACACCGATGCCGACGCCCCACACGGGCGGGCTGCCGGGCGGGCGGGCCGCCAGCAGCTCGTCGAACAGCTCCTCGACGTGGTCGATCGCCGCGTCCGGGCCGGCGACCACACCGGCGGCCTCGTGCGCCTGGGCGATGACGGACCCGCCCAGGTCCGCGATCCCGACGGTCATGCTCGTGGAGGCGAGCTCGGCCACCAGGACGTGCGCCTCGCCGGGGCGGAACCGGACCTCGCGGGGGGCGCGGCCCCCCGTCGACGGGCCCATCCCGCTCTCCTCGGCGAACCCGGCGGCGATGAGCTCGTCGACCCGCTGCGAGACGACCTTGCGCGTCAGCCCGGTGGCCCGGACGAGCTCCGAGCGGGTGATGGGGCCGACCGAACGCAGCAGGTCGAGCACGGGGAAGAGGCTGTCGAACGGCACCAGCGCGGCTCGCCCCGTCACCTGTCAGCTCCCCTCCGTCCCGAGCCGTCGAGGCGCTCGGACGGTGATGGCCCCGCTACAGCCCCGCCACCCGGCGCGACCCCACGACATCGTAGGTCCCCGTCGCCCGCTCCGCTCGCATCTTCGCCGGACCCATGTGACCAGGCTTTCGATCCGGAGGGTTGAGATATGTCCTTCAGGGACATAACCTACCGCAGCGCCGGGGCGAGGGTCGCTGAGCGCCCGTTGGGAGCCGCTGATGACCGTGACCGACGACTCCGCGCGCGCGAACGCGGACGCCGACTTCCCCGCCGACTTCCTGTGGGGCAGCGCGACCGCCGCCCACCAGGTCGAGGGCGGCAACACCAACAGCGACTGGTGGGACTTCGAGCACGACCCGGCCGCACCCGCGCGCGAGTCCTCCGGCGACGGCATCGACCAGTACCACCGCTACGCCGACGACTTCGCCCTGCTGAAGTCGCTCGGCCACAACTGCCACCGCCTGTCGGTGGAGTGGGCCCGGATCGAACCCGCACCCGGTGAGCTCAGCCGCAGCGCGATCGCCCACTACCGCCGCGTGCTCACCGCGCTGGCCGACCAGGGGCTGACGGCGTTCGTGACGCTGCACCACTTCACCCTCCCCCGCTGGTTCGCCGCCCGCGGCGGCTGGCTCGCCCCCGACGCCGTCGAGCGGTTCGAGCGCTACTGCCGCCACGTCGGCGCGGAGCTGGGCGAGCTCATGCCCTTCGTCTGCACCGTCAACGAACCCCAGATGATCGCCCTGCACGGCTACCTCGAGGGCTACCACCCGCCGTCGATCTCCAACCCGACGCTGTGGAAGTGCGTCGGGCGGGTGCTGCTCGACGCGCACCACACCGCCGTGCGCGCCATGCGTGACGAATCCGCGGCCCGGACCGGCCTCGTCGTGCAGTTGCCGCTGCTGACCCCGGCCCGCGACGACGAGGCCTGCCGAGCCTTCTGCCACGACCTGCGCAGCGAGATCGTCGATCTCCACCTGGACGGCCTCAGCCCGTACGACGGGGGCGACTGGCTGGGCGTGCAGTACTACCGCAGGCAGTGGGTCGACCCCGACTCCCCGACGCTGTCCGCCGAGCCGCCGCCCGGCTACGCGCGCACCCAGATGGGCTGGGCGGTCCACCCCGACGGGCTCACCACCATGCTGCACCGCGCCGCCCGGACCGGCCTGCCGCTCTACGTCACCGAGAACGGCATCGCCACCGAGGACGACGACGAACGCCTCGACTACTTGGAGTCCCACCTCGCGGCCGTGGCCCGCGCCCGCCGCGAAGGGGTCGACGTGCGCGGCTACCTGCACTGGTCGGCCTTCGACAACTTCGAGTGGGCGGCGGGCTGGGGACCCAGGTTCGGGCTCATCGCCGTCGACCGCGGCAACGACTTCATCCGGACCCCGAAGGCCAGCGCCTTCGCCTTCGCCCGGGTCGCCGCCACGGGCCGCCTCGATGCACTCCGCGGAGGGTGACAACGGTCCCGCCCGCCCCACGCCCGCTGGAGAACCCGCGGGAGACCGCGCTCGGAGGACACTGTGACGACCGGTAGCCCATCCCGCCCCGTCGGCTGGTCCGCGACGTGGATCGGCCGCAGCACCGACGCCGCGACCCGCACGACCCGGTCGGTCGACTTCGACCACGTCGAGTGGGTCGGCGCGGGGCAGTGGCTCGGCCAGACCGTCGCCACCACCGGCCCGGTCCCGCAATCTCGGTCGACCTGGTCTCCCCCAGCTCCGACGCGGGCCCGGGCGACGCGGACGGGCAGTTGGAACTGTGCACCCTCGACGGCGAGGTGCTCGCGGTCGACGCCGCGTCCGGCACGTACCGGTCGCCGGAGGCCGGCTACCGCCAAGCGGTGAACGTGCTGCCGCTGGCCTTCGACGCCGTGCCCGCCGATGCCCGGGTCGCCGTGGGCGCGGGGCTAGTCGAGGACGTCGAGCACCGTGCGCCGAGCACCTGGACTGCGGCGCGGCCGCGGCCAAGCACCTGCTGCCCGTGCTGACCGACCTCGGCCGCCCCGACCTCGCCGTCACCGTGGCGATCCGCCGCACCCGACCCGGCTGGGGGGCGTGGTTCGCCGCCGGGTCACAGACCCTGATGGAGTCCTGGGACGTGACCGCGCGCTCGCTCAACCAACTACTTCCTGGGTGCCGCGTCGGCGTGGATCCAGCAGCGCATCGGCGGGCTCGCCGCCACCGCACCGGACTGGTCCGCGCTCACCGTCGCGCCCGTGCAGGACGACCGGGTCCGCTGGGCCAGGATCGCCCACGACACCGTCCGCGGCCGGGCGGCCGTGTCCTGGATGCGCACCGACGAGGTCTGGGAGATGACCGTGGAGGTGCCGCGCGGCGCCACCGCCACGCTGGCGCTGCCGGGGCATCCCGTGACCACCCTACCCGGGGGACGCCACGACCCTGCGGGAACCTGTGGTGGACCAGCGGGGGTCTGCCGGCTGAGCGGCGCCTGAAACGTTTCACCCACTCCGCTCGTCCGCGGTGCCATGTCGTCCCCGCGGGCCCCGGTCCACTCGACGAGGAGAACCCGGTGAGCATTGGATCCCCTCCCCCGCCGCCCACCCGTGGCGCACCACCGTCCTGGCAGGCATGGCCTCCTACCTCGACTCCGCCGCGCTGGTATCGACAGGCCTCGCGGTCGGCGCGTACTACACCGATGCACTGGGACTCGACCCCGGTGTCGTCGGTGCCGTCAGTGCTCTTTCCAACCTGCTGAGGCGCGCACAAACCGGCGCTGGCCGCGGCCGGCGGCGGGTCATGCTGGTCGGCGGCGCCCGGTGCCGGCAGGAAGAGGCGTACCGGGCGAATTTGCGCTGCCCAGCGGATCCGCGCTCGGCCGTTGTCCGGGTACGGGTCGACCATTCGGCCAACCCCGACCATCGGCACGAGCTGGAAGATCCGTCGCTGCCCACGACGGACCACGGCCCTGGTCGAGGCCGCGGTGCCGCTCGGGGCCTCCGCGACGCCCGGCGCCGACGGAGTGGCGGTGCTCGGCCGGGCCCGGTCAGTCCCGCCCGGCTCCGGTGAACGGGTGGTGCGAGACCGGCTCCCACGGACCCCCGAGGTAGCGCGACAGCTCCAGCGCCGGCACGGGCGCGGTCTCGGGCACGAACGCGGCCGCGAGGTCGGCGTGCAGGGCCCGGGCGATCTCCGGCGCCACCTTGTTCTGCACCGTGACGTGCGGGCGGTGCGGGCGCCGGTCCTGCGGGACCAGCAACGCGTCCCACCGCCCGGCGAGTTCGGCCCGCACCGCGTCCAGCTCGGGCGAGCGCAGGTCGAAGGCCACCCCCCGGCCGAGGAACCGCACCGCGACCACGTCGGCGGACGGGGCCGGGCGGTCCGTCACCGCGGCGAGCGCGGACGCCACGGCGTCCACCTCCTGCCCGGGCAGGCAGTGGAACAGGGTGACGTGCGCGGCGAGGTGGTTGCGCTCGGCCGGGAAGTGCCGGCGCCGCAGCCGGTCGAACCGCTCCTGCAGCCGCGGGGCGAGCACGGCGGTGACGATCAGCGGGCGCACCGCGGCCGGGCGGCATCGCTGCCCCGGTGAGCGGGGCGCTGCCGTCTGCGGCGGGTTGGTCATCACGGGTCTCCGGGGCGCGACGGACGGTGATCCCGCCCGGGATGCCCGCGGTCGCGGGCTCCCACCCATCTCCGCACGGGACTCGCCCGCCCCGGCAGGTCAGAGGTAGGCCGCGTCCTCGAACGGCGGAGGGAGCCGGCCCGGGACAATGCGCCGCCCGCTGATGTCCTGCGGGATCAACCGCAGCCAGTGCCCGTGCTCGCCGGGCGCCCAGGGCTGCACCCCAGCGGCCTCGGTGCGCGCGACCAGCTCGGCCCGGTGGTCGGCGGTGACCTCCTCGGCCAGCCCGCGCACCAGGACGCTCCAGCCGCTGCGGCTGCGCCGGTCGATCTCGTCGACCTCGAAGGCGACGTTGGCGTGGTCGGCCGCGGTGAGCTTCGTCCCCTCCCCCATCCGGATCACGACCACCCCGCGGTCCAGGCCGTAGTTGACCGGGTGGATCAACGGGTAGTACCCGGCGACGACCGCGAGCCGACCGATCTGCTGGGTGGCCAGCAACCGGTAGCACTCGTCGGGGTCGAGGACCTCCATCACCGGCTCCGAGTACCCGCCCGACATGCCCATCGCCTCCCGTGTCCGCGGCCGGTCCCCGAGCACGACCCGCCGACACCGACCCTCCCCCGTGCGACGCCCGCGCGCCCGGGCTGTCGGACCCCGGGAGACGGGTCGTTCGGGCGGCGTCGAGGAGGACGTTCGTCCCGCCGGGGGGTCCACCGCGTCGGACCGTGTCCCCGCACCGCCGTGCTTCGTTGGTCGGGCGAGGGCCCGCGCCGGCCGCAGCGCGACCGGCGCGGGCGACGACCGCTGGAGGAGGCGATTCGATGTCGTCCGACGACCACGACCCGGTGGCGGTGCCGGCGGAGGGCCGACCGCCGCCCGGCTCGGACGCCGCGCTGGAGCTCGGCTGCCGGTGCCCGACCCTGATCAACGGACCGCGCACGCCCCCGGACGCCCTGCTGACCGCGCCCGACTGCGGGGTGCACACGTCCGGATAGGCCGCGCGCGGCGGCGGTCGGCCATCGGTGATCGGAGGACGGGCTTGTAGTGGATCCAATCGTGCCTGATATTGATCCCGGACTGGAGGAGGCACCGGTGCTGAGTCGCGAGGACAACGAGAAGCTGACCCGTTCGGGCCCGGGCACCCCGCTGGGCCGGCTGCTGCGCTCGTACTGGCAACCGGCCGCGCTCGTGTCGGAGGTGCCGGCGGAACGCCCGGTGAAGGCGGTGCGGCTGCTGGGTGAGGACCTGGTCCTGTTCCGCACCGCCGGTGCCGACGGGACCGACGGCGGGTGGGCGCTGGTCGGGCGGTTCTGCGCGCACCGCGGCGTGGACCTGTCCTACGGGCGGCTGGAGGACGGCGGGCTGCGCTGCCTCTACCACGGCTGGCTCTACGGCCCCGACGGCCGCTGCCGCGAGCAGCCGGCCGAGCCCGAGCACAGCCGGTTCAGCGAGAAGGTCCGGATCCCGGGCTACCCGTGCGCGGAGCGCAACGGGATCGTCTTCGCCTACCTCGGCGCGGGCGATCCCCCGCCGTTCCCGGCCTACGACTGCTTCACCGCGCCCGAGGAGTACACCTTCGCGTTCAAGGGGCTGTGGGACTGCAACTGGCTGCAGGGCCTGGAGGGCGGGATCGACCCGAGCCACGTGTCGTTCCTGCACCGGTTCCTGCGGGAGGACCCGCGGGAGACCTACGGGCAGCAGTTCAGCGAGGAGGTGGCCGGCACCGGGCGCAAGCTCTCGGCGCTGGTCGGCGAGAACTTCCGACCGGACATCGAGGTGGAGGCGGCCGAGCACGGGCTGAGGGTGTTCGCGCTGCGCCGACTCACCGAGGAGCACCTGCACGTCCGGATCACCAACCTGCTGTTCCCGAACGCGTTCACCGTCCCGTTCGGCAACACGAAGGTGTTCACCCAGTGGCACGTGCCCGTCGACGACGAGCACCACCACTGGTACATGGTGCTCTACGACTTCGCCGAGCCGACCGACAAGCCGACGCTGCTGCAGCAGCGGTTGGCCGAGGTCACGCTGCCGGACTACCGGCCCGTGCGGAACCGGTCCAACGACTGGGGGTTCGACCCCACCGAGCAGCGCGAGCTGACCTACACCGGGATGGGCCTGGACATCAACGTGCACGACCAGTGGGCGGTCGAGTCGATGGGGCCGATCCAGGACCGCACGGTCGAGCGCCTCGGGGTGTCCGACCGGGCCATCACCGCGAACCGGCGGCTGCTGCTGCGCTCGCTGGAGGCGTTCGCGGCCGGCAACCCGCTGCCCGGGCACCCGCGCGACGCCGCGGAGGCCGCCGCGCTGACCGGACCGGTCGCGGTGGACACGGTCGGGCCGGCCGACGGCTGGGCGCGGCACTGGCCCCGCCACGACGCGCAACGGCGCGCGGCGTCGCCGTGGGCGGGTCGGGCGCAGGTGGGAGCGCCC
>NZ_JAHDTH010000391.1 GCF_018531445.1 Pseudonocardia lacus | reverse complement strand
CCCGTCCGCGGCGACGCCGCGGCCGGCGGCTCCTGTTGCGCCGCCGGCTGAGGCGCCCGTCGAGGCGCCGCCCGCCGCCCTGGAGCCCGCCCCGCGGACCGGCGCCGGGACGACCTCGCCCGCCCCGGCGGAGGCCGACCGCACGTCCACCGCCGCGAAGCCGGACGAGCCGGTCCGCCCCGCCGACCACTCGCACCCGCAGCCGAAGGAGCGGGACGCCGTCGTGGACGAGCGCCCGGACGGCGCCGAGCGCTATGCGCCCAGCATGGGGGTGCTCGTGGCGCTCAGCGTGGCGTGGCTGCTGCCCGACATCCTGGTCGGGCTCGCCCCCGAGCTGCGCGGCCTGCTCCCCGAGCCGTTCGACCTGTTCTCGCACGCCAGGAACCTCAAGGGCGGTGTGGCCGTCGGTTTCACAGCGCTCATCGCCCGGATCGGCCTGCAGAAGCTCGGTTCCGGCACGCCGTACCTCACCCGCGAGGAGATGCGCTCGTACCACCGGCGCTGGGTCCCGGCCATCCTCGTGGCAGCCACGGCGATCAACGCCGTCGTCGAGACCCGGTGGGGGTGGGCCGTCCTCGGCCACCGGCTGTTTCCGGGGACCGTTCCCGACGTGCTCGACCTGCTCTACGGCGTCGGCTTCGCCGGTGCGGTGGCCTGGCTGAGCTGGCGGCCGGTCCGGCTGCCCCCCGACACCCACCGGTCGGGCCCCAGCGGCGGGGCGGCGCTGATGTCGGGCCGGCCAGCGTCCGAGCGCGACGCCGCCGTGATCGCGCACGTCGTGGCCCGGTCGACCGTCGGTCGGCGGCTGCCGGTGGGTGATCCCGCGCTGGCCGAACTGACCGGCGGGCTCGGACCCGACGACCTGACCGGGTGCGCCGGGATCTGCGTGGTCGACGGGCTCAACGCGGCGGTCGCCGCGGCCGGCGGCCCGGGTGATCTCACCGCCTGGTCGGGTGCGGACGGCTGGGTGCACATGGACGCGCGGGTGTTCGCGGCGCTGCGGGCCGGAGTGCTCGACGACCGGGCCCGGCGCGCGCTGTTCGTCCACGAGCTGACCCACCTGCGCCACCCGCACCTGTCCGAGCGGCAGGTCGGCAAGCGGGCCCGGCTGCCCGACCTGACCCCGCTGGTCACGGTCGTCGGCGCGCTGCCGGTCGCCGACGCGGTCTTCACCGAGGTCGCCGACGCGGCCGCCCGTGCGGCCCGGCACGCCCCCGAGGTGGGCGCGGCCCCGCACCCGCTGCAGGCGCGGGTCGTGCGGATCGAGGTGCTCGGCCCGGCGAGCGACGGCAAGCGGACCGGCGAGGCCGGTTCGGGCGTCCTCTTCCGGGTCGACGGCCGCACCGGCTACGTGCTGACCAACCGGCACGTCGCGGCCGCCCGCGGCTACCAGGTGGACTCGAAGATCATCGTCGACGTGCCGACGCCGAGCGGTGTCGTCGTCGAGGTCGCCGGCTGGGCGGTGGCCACGCCGACCTTCGCGGAGGTGGTCCGCCTGCTGGCCGCGGAGGGCGCGCCGGACGAGCTCGTGCGGGTGGCCGCCGAGGTCGGGCGCGGCGACGTCGATCTGGCGGTCCTGCGGATCGTGCACGAGCGCCTCGTCGACATCCCGCTGGCCCCGCTGCCGCTGGTGGAGGCCCGTGGCCGCGAGCCGGTGACCGCGCTCGGCTTCCCGAACACGACGATCCCGGCCCGGACTGCCGAGGGCGGGGTCGCCGCGGTGCCCACCCGGTCGGAGCTGCTGCTGGTGACCGGCGGCGTCGCGGCCGCCGAGGCCCCCGGCGGCCCGCCGCGCACGACGCTGGACATCGGCGGCGCGCTCTGGATCGACCAGGGCAACTCCGGTGGCCCGGTGGGCGCCGCCGGTCCGGCGGCCGACGCGGTGCTGCACGGCCTGGTCCGCGCCGTCACCGTGCCCGGCGGACTGAGCAGGTTGCGCGGCGCGGAGCGGCGCGTGCACGCCGTCCCGGCAAGCCTGGTCGAGACAGCGGTGCGAGCGATCGGGATCGTCGGGGACGCCCCCGAGGCGCCCGCCCTGTCGGGCGTCGAGCACCGGCGCCTGGCCGCGGTGATGGCGACGGTGCTGCCGACCCTTCCCCGCCCGGCGGCGCGGGCCGCGGTGTTCGCCGAGGTGCTCGGGGTCCTGGTGGACGACGTGCTCACCGCGGCGGACCGGGAGCCGACGATGCTGCTGTCCCGGGCCGGCGCACCGGGGCAGCGCAACGTCGTGCTGCTCCCGGCGGGTCGACCTCGACGCGGTGGTCCCGCCCGCCGGGCCGGCCGCCCTGGTCCGGATCCGGGACGGGATGCGGGTGCCGGTCCCGGGACCGACCGCGGTGATCGGCATCGACCCGGGCTCGGACGTCTCCCTGCCGCGAGGGCCGGCGCTGGGCGAGCGTCCGTGGCCGATCGAAGCGGTGCTGCTGCACCACGCCGACGGGTGGTACCTGCTGCCGCTGGAGCCCGGCGGTCCCGGCGCCGCGGCCCTCCGGCCGGTGCGGTCCGGCGACGGGATCCCCCTCGCCGGGGACGACTACCGGTTCGACGCGCACGGCGGCACCCCCGGCGGTCCGCTGGCCGTGGCCTACACCCCGGCCGAGACCACGCTGGTCGGTGCGGCGCTGGCGCGGCTCGCGGCCGAGGCCGCGCCGCGGTGGACGGCCGACCCGGCCCGGGCCCGCGGCCCCCCGCAGCTCGGCCTGCGGCCGCGGGAGCGGCTGCTGGAGGTCGACGCCGACGCGCTCGCCCGCGTCGCCGGCATCGACCCGGTACGGGCCCAGGACCTCCTGGACCGGATGCTCGCCTTCAGCCTGCCGGGCGAGACGCTCGACGTGATCGCCGCGCCCACCGGCCGGCCGGCGCAGCTGGCCGCCGACGGTTCCTGGGAGCTGGTGCTCGACCACGAGCGCCGCTTCCACCTGGACCGGGCCGCACCGCACGGGCACGACGAGCACGCGCGGCGGACCATGCAGCGGATCGGGGCCAAGAGCGCTCCCGACCATGCCGGCGGCCCGCACGTGGGGCGGCCCGCTCGGGCAGTCACGACCGCGGCACCCGGCGCCGTCCCAGCCGGACGCGGACGACTCCCTCCCGCTCGGTGCGGTCGTGCCGGGGCTGCTCGTGAGCGCCGCCGGGTTCGTGCTGCCCGACCAGCTCGGCCTCACCGGTCGCTCGGCGGGCTTGGTGACCTTCCTGCTCGTGCTGACCGGG
>NZ_JAHDTH010000390.1 GCF_018531445.1 Pseudonocardia lacus | reverse complement strand
TACGCAACAGTCGATGGGTTCCCCCGCTGGCGGAGGTCCGCTGCGGGCGCTGCTGCCCGGCTGGACCTTGGCCTGCGTGTCAGGGCGGCTGGTTGGGGCCGGGTTGAAGCCTGTTGGGCGGGGCTGACAGGATCACCGCAGTGCTGATGATTCTTCATCAGGGGTGAACAGCGAGGGGGCGTGTTGAAGCTCGCGGTGGTGCGTTCTCTGCGGGAGCCGCGGGCGCCGGCGACGGATGAGGAGCTCGCCGACGTCGAGTTGGACGTGTTGGCGGGGTTCGTGCTGGCGCGGTGTTCGGCGGGGTTGGCCGACAGCACGATCCGTGGTGACACGAACCATCTGGAGTCGGTGCGGCGCTGGTTCGAGCGGCCGTTGTGGGAGATGGAGCCGCGTGACGCCGACCGCTATTTCGGCACGGTCTTGCGCTCGGTGTCGTCCTCGACGCGGGCGGCGCGGGCGCAGGTCCTGGTGACCTACTTCGAGTTCCTGGAGCTGCGGCACAAGGTCGAGTTGCACGAGCTGACCGGGCGGGTGGTGGAGTGCCCGATCGATGAGATGAACCGGCCGCGGATGTCGGTGGATGCGCGGTTGCGGATCCCGCCGACCGAGGCCGAGTTGGAGCAGTTGTTCGCCGGGTGGCGTCGGGAGTTGGTGACGTGCCGCAAGTTCGCGCCGTCGGCGCGCAACTACATGGTGGCGCGGTTGTCGGCGGATGTGGGGTTGCGGATCAACGAGGCGTGCCTGCTCGACCTGGATGATGTCCGGTGGGAGCTGGGCCGGTTCGGCAAGCTCAACGTTCGTCATGGCAAGGGCGCGCGGCGGAAAGGTCCGCGGCAGCGGGTGGTGCCGTTGATCAACGGCGCGGACCGGGCGTTGGCGTGGTTCATCCAGGACGTGTGGGGCCAGTTCGACGCCGACCACGGGTTGCCGGGTGCACCGTTGTTCCCGTCGGAGCGTCGCCGGCTGGACGGCCCGGGGGCGAGGGTGAGTACTGACGTGGTCCGGCGGGGGCTGACCGAGGCGGTCGCGGCGCATCTGCCGGGCTGGGTGGGCCGGTTGACTCCGCACGTGTTGCGGCACTACTGCGCCAGCCAGCTCTATCAGGCCGGGGTGGACATCATCGCGGTGCAGGAGCTGCTCGGCCATTCCTGGATCTCCACGACGATGCGGTATGTCCACGTGCACGCCACCCGGGTCGAGGACGCGGTCATGGCGGGCCAGCAACGCGCCGCTGCGCGGTGGGAGGGGTTGATCCGGTGAAGTGGAACTTGCGCCTGGCCGCGGCGAACCGTGGTGTCTGGAAGGCCAGCGAGCTACGTCGGATGCTCGCCGAGCACGGCGTGGAGATGAGCACGGGGAAGATGTCGGGTCTGTGGTCGGGGCAGCCCGCGGTGTTGCGCCCCGACGAGCTGGACGCGTTCTGCGCGGTCCTGGGTTGCGAGATCAGCGACCTGATCACCGCCGAACCGGAGAAGGTCCCTGCGCCGCGGGCGGGCGCCGAGCAGGCCGACACCGCGGTCGGGCAGCAGCGCGGGCCGGTGCCGGCCCGGTCGGTGACGCCGCGGCCGCGTTCGGGTCGTTCCCTGCCGCCACGATGACCAGCAGGTGAGCGACCAGCAGGTGAGCGCCCGGCCGGGTGGGGTGCCGTGTCGCAGCTGTGGAGGCCCGATCGATCGTGGCGCCGGTCTGCGCGGTGGCCGGCCTCGGCTGCACTGTCACCGGTGCCGGCCGGTTCGCCGGGCAGCAGCCCAGGGACGGCGGGACGACACGCCGTGTCGGGTCTGCGGGGGTCCGGTCGATCACAGCGCGAGCCGTCGTGGTGGGCGGCGCCGGCTGCGCTGCCACACCTGCCACCCGCCCGCTGTCCGCCGTCCCGCGGTTCAGCCGCGGCTGGCCGACTGGGTCCAGGGGTCGGCCGCCGGGTCTGCGTCGCGGGTGGTGTTCGAGCGGGCGTTCCAGACCGCGGAGACCGCCGGGTGGAGCGCGCTGTCGCTGCAGCGGGTCCTGGCCGGGCTGCAACTCGCGATCGACAGCCCGCCCGACAGCCGGTCAGGCAGCCGGCTCGGCGGGCAGCCGATCCTGGTGAGCGAGCTGCGGCTGCTGCTCGGCGTGACTCGAGGCGTCCGGTTGGAGCGGGTCGCGCAGGTTCTCCGGGAGGTGGGGCTGCTCGTCGATGATGTCGTGCCGACGATGCGGTCCTGGATTGAGGACCGTTGCCAGGTGTTGCCGGTCGGGTTCCAGGGCGAGGTTCGGGCGTGGCTGCTGGTGCTGCTTGACGGCGACGCGCGCTCCCGTCCCCGGTCGGCCTCGACGATCTACGGCTACTTCGGGCGGGCCCGGCCGCATCTGCTGGCCTGGTCAGCCACCCGTGGGCAGTTACGGGAGGTCACCGTCGACGACGTCCGCGCTGTGCTGGACCCGTTGCGCGGGCACCACCTCGCCGGGACCTTCGTCGCGTTGCGGTCGCTGTTCGGGTTCGCCCGGCGTCGCCGTCTGATCTTCACCGATCCGACCCGGCGGCTCCACGTCGGGCACGCCGCCCCGGCCCGGGCGCTGCTCCCGATGACCGATGCGCAGATCGCCGCCGTCGCGGACACCGCGGTCACCCCGGCCCAGCGGGTGGTCGTCGCTCTGGTCGCGGTCCACGCCGCCCGCGCGACCGCGATCCGCGAGCTGACTCTCGACGACATCGATCTGGCCGGTCGCCGCATCAGCCTGGCCGGTCACCCGCAGCGGCTCGGTGAGTTCGTGCACGCAGCGCTGATCGGGTGGCTGCAGCACCGGCAGACCCTCTGGCCGCACACCCCGAACCGGCACGTGCTGGTCTCCGCGGTCACCGCGACCGGCACCGCACCGGTCAGCGACTACTACCTGAGCTGGCACCTGCTGCTGCGCGGTGTCCAGCTCGAGCAGATCCGCGGTGACCGCGTCCTGCACGAAGCGCTCGCCGTCCGGGCCGACCCGCTGCACCTGGCCGCGGTGTTTAACCTCAGCACCGCAACCGCGATCGCCTACGCCGCTATCGCCCGCACCCTGCTCGAACGACCCGTCGAGTCATCCTCGATCGAGCAATGACGCGTTCTCACGGGCGGGATCCCGGACGTTCATGTGGTTCCATGCCCGGGCAGTCTGCTGCGAACCGGACCCGATCACGATCGTCAACAACCAAAAGGCGTCGGGTTCGTTGTGACGACGGTTCATTCACGCTGAACACGCCGGCAAA
>NZ_JAHDTH010000389.1 GCF_018531445.1 Pseudonocardia lacus | reverse complement strand
CAGCGCCAGCGCGACGGTCGAACCATGCAGCGTCGGGGTGCGCGCCGCCACGGCGTCGAGCCGGGCCAGCGCGTCGGCGACGCCGCCGCCGGCCAGCAGGCAGTCGGCCAGCACGGCGCGCAGGGCGGCCGCCGCGGCGGCCTCGGCGGCGGCCGAATCGAGCCGACCCACCGTGCCCACGGCCAGGGCGACCCGCTGGCCGGGGAGCGCGACGACGTCGAACCACTCCCCGGTGCGCACCGCGTGGGAGGCGTCGACGTGGTGGGCGGCGATCCGGGCCCCGGGCACGACGGGGACGCGGTCGGGCATGTGCGCGGGCAGCGCGGGCGCGGCCGGCGCGACCTCGACACCCCCGACACCGCCGACCCCGAGACCACCGCCCTCGACACCGCCGCCCCCGCCGTCGATCAGCCGCAGCCCGCCGTGCGGGGCGCCCGTCTCGCGGGCTCGGGCCAGCACCCCGCGGACGCTGCCGTCGAGCGCGTGGACCTGGTCGGCGTCGACCGAGTACCGGGTCGATCCGGTCCGGGGGGTCGCCGGGCGGGTCCACCGCAGGTCGCGGACGGGCTCGCCGGTGCGCAGCACGTGCCGCAGCGCGGCGAGCAGCTCGGGGTCGTCGAGACCGGGGCCGACGGCGTCGAAGCGGCTGCCCGGCACCACGACGTCGGTCGCGGCGACCGCCCGGGCGGCCCGGTTCGCGGCCGTGACGAGCAGGTCCTCGCCGTGCAGCTCCCACACCGGTTCCGGCAGGGCGTCGAACGCCGCTGCCGCGACGGTGGTACCGCATCCGCCGTTCGCGGACATCGAGTCCTCCGTCCGGGTCGGTGAGCAGGGCGACGTACCACGGCGTGGGCGACCTCCCGGCAACTACGTAGCGTAGTAGTCGGGCCCCCGGGGTTTAGGACGGCCGTCTCCGGCCATATCCCGGACGTGGTGACTCCCGCCCGGACCGTGCCGCTCACGCCCGATCCGAGCGGTGTCACCGAGGTGCCGGACCGCGCCGATCCCGTTCCGCGTCTCCTGTCCTCAGCCCGTCCCCGTGCCGTTCGTGGCGGGGGCTTACCCGACCGGATCCGACCGAACCACCCGGACGACGACCAGGACCCGAATCACCCACGCCCGCACGGAATCCGCCGCCCGCACCCGATCGCCCGGGTGACCGCGGCCAGGAGGAACTGACGATGCACGTCGCGATGGTCTCTGAACACGCGAGCCCGTTGACGGCCCCCGACGCCCACGACCCCGTCGCCCAGGACGTCCACGTCCGCGAGCTGGCCCTGGCCCTGGCCGCCGCCGGGCACCGGGTCACCGTGCTGGCCCGGCGGGACTCGCCCGATCTGCCCGACGTCGTCGAGCTCGCCACCGACGCGTCCGGCGGCAGCGCGCACCTGCACCCCGTCACCGCCGGGCCGACCAACCGGCTGCCCGACGACCGCGTGGTGGCGCACGTGCCCAAGCTCGCCGACGAGCTGGCCCGCGCCTGGCGCGCCGACCGCCCCGACGTCGTGCACGCCCACCACTGGATGTCCGGACTGGCGGCCCTGGCCGCGGTGCGGGACCTGGAGGTGCCGCTGGTGCAGACGTTCCACGGCCTGGGCCACGTCCAGCGCCGCCACGACAGCGAGCACGCCGGCCCCGCCGGCCGGCCCTCCGCCGAGCAGGTGATCTCCCGGCGGGCCGACCGCGTCGTGGCCACCTGCGAGGACGAGCTGTTCGAGCTGGTCCGGATGGGCGCGCCGCGCAAGCGGATCTCGATCGTCCCGCACGGCGTCGACGTCGAGACCTTCCGACCGGACGGACCCGCACTGGTCCGCGGCGAGCGCCCGCGGCTGGTCACCCTCGGCGGGCTCGCCCCGGGCGAGGGCGTCGACGACGTGATCACCGCGCTGGCCCGGGTCCCCGACGCGGAACTGCTCGTCGGCGGGGGAGCGCGGGCCGGGCAGCCGGACGCCGAGCCCGACCTGCGCCGGCTGTTCGCCGTGGCCGCGACCACGGGAGTGGCGGACCGCGTGCGCTTCCTGGGCCGCGTCGCCCGCGAGAACGTCCCGCGCCTGCTCCGCTCGGCCGACCTCGTGGTCCGCGCGCCCCGCCACCACTCGCTGGGCACGGTGGCGCTGGAGGCGATGGCCTGCGGCCGCGCCGTCGTGGCGACCGCGGTCGGCGGGATGAAGGACATCGTGGTCGACCGGGTGACCGGCGTCCACGTGCCGCCGTCCCGACCCGACCGGCTCGCCCACACCCTGCGCGCGCTGCTCGCCGACCGGGCGATGCCGATCGCCTACGGCATCGCCGGGCGCGACCGCGTGGTCTCCCGCTACACCTGGGCGCGGATCGCGGCCGCCACCGAGGCCGTCTACGCCGGGGTGCTGGACCTGCGGGCCGCCGAGCGCCCCGCGGACGACGAGCTCCTGGAGGAGGGGGTCCACTGACGCCCGCGGCCCCCGCCCGGTGGGGCCGCCGTTTCGCCCGCTCCCGCGGTGGTACCGCCAGGGCATGAGCCTGTCCGCCGTCGCCCTGAACTGCACCCTGAGCCCGTCGCCCACCGAGTCGAGCACCCAGCTGATGATCGACCAGGTGCTGGCCGCGCTGGCCGAGCACGACGTCGTCGGCGAGACGATCCGCGTCGTCGACCACGACGTCCGCCCGGGCGTGCAGAAGGACATGGGGGAGGGCGACGCCTGGCCCGCGCTGCGCGCCCGGCTGCTGGGCGCCGACATCGTCCTGCTGGCCACCCCGACCTGGGTCGGGCACGCCAGCAGCGTCGCCCAGCGGGTGCTGGAGCGCCTGGACGCCGAGATCGGCGAGACCGACGACGAGGGTCGGCCGAGCATGGCCACCAAGGTCGCGGTGGTGGCCGTGGTCGGCAACGAGGACGGCGCCCACAAGATCGTCGCCGACGTGTTCCAGGCGCTGAACGACATCGGGCTCAGCGTGCCGTCGCAGGGCTCGGTCTACTGGAACGGCGAGGCGATGTCCGGGGTGGACTACAAGGACCTCGACAGCACGCCGGAGCCCGTCGCGTCGACGACGAAGACACTGGCCGCCAACGCCGCGCACCTGGCCCGCGTGCTGCGCGAGTCCCCGTACCCGGTGCCCTCCTGAGCGGTCCGCCGCCTACGTGGCCCTGGGCAGGGCGCGCTGCCCGTCCGGGGCGAGGTGGCCGGCCGCCGGGTGCACCCGCGGCACGACCGGCCGGACCGGCCGGCGCTCGGGGCGGCCGGGGCGGTCCTCGGCCTCGGCCTCCGGCGGGC
>NZ_JAHDTH010000388.1 GCF_018531445.1 Pseudonocardia lacus | reverse complement strand
AGCCGGATGCCCACCGGTCGCGGCCCGGCGGCCGCGACCTCGAGGCCCGCCGCCCCGGCGAGCGGGGCGACGGGCGGCGCGACGACGGCCCGGTCGAGGTGCGATCCGATGTCGCCCACGTGCACCTCCCGGCCCGTTTCGTCGCTCACCGGGGTCAACGATGCCGCATGCGTGACGATCCGCGGGATTCGCCCCCATCACGCCGGACTAGTCCACCCGAGTGATACAGCTAGGCCGAATGGGCCGGGGTGGGTCGGCGGTCAGTCGAGTCGATGCAGGTCAGCGGCCGTACCGATGATCACTTAGCGTCGCCCCCCGGCTCCGAAGCGGCAGCGACGGCCGCCGACACGGCGAGCGCGACACGCGGGTCGAACGGGCTGGGCACGATCCGGTCGACGGCCAGGTCGTCGCGGGCGACGTCGAGGATCGCCTCCGCCGCGGCCAGCTTCATCGCCTCGGTGATGCGCCGGGCGCCGGCGTCGAGCGCACCGCGGAACACCCCCGGGAAGGCCAGCACGTTGTTGATCTGGTTGGGGAAGTCGCTGCGGCCGGTCGCCACGATCGCCGCGTGCCGGGCCGCCACGTCCGGGTGCACCTCCGGGTCGGGGTTGGACAGCGCGAAGACCATCCCGTCGGGGGCCATGGTCGCCAGCAGCTCCTCGGGCAGCCGGGCGCCGGACAGCCCGACGAACACGTCGGCGCCGCGCAGCGCGTCGGCCAGCGAACCGGTGACCCCGCGCGGGTTGGTGCGGTGGGCCAGCGCCGCCTTCTCCCCCGTGACGCCGTCGCGACCCGGGACGAGCACGCCGCGCGAGTCGAGCACGACGACGTCGGAGACGCCCGCCGCGAGCAGGATCCGCGCGCACGCGACCCCCGCCGCTCCCGCCCCCGACACCACGACCCGCAGCTCGCCCGGCTCGCGGCCCTGCACCTCGCAGGCCCCCCGCAGCGCGGCCAGCAGCACGATCGCGGTGCCGTGCTGGTCGTCGTGCATGACCGGGCAGTCGAGCGCCTCGACCAGCCTGCGCTCCAACTCGAAGCAGCGCGGGGCCGCGACGTCCTCCAGGTTGACCGCGCCGAAGCTGGGCCGCAGCCGCACCAGCGTCTCGACGATCTCGTCGACGTCGGTCGTGTCGAGCACGATCGGGATGGAGTCGAGCCCGCCGAACGCCTTGAACAGCGCCGACTTGCCCTCCATCACCGGCAGCGCGGCGCGCGGGCCGATGTCGCCCAGGCCGAGCACGGCGGTGCCGTCGCTGACCACGGCGACCAGCCGGCCGGCCCAGGTGTAGCGGTCGGCGAGCGCGGCGTCGGCGGCGATGGCCCGGCTGACGTCGGCGACGCCGGGGGTGTAGGCGATGGCCAGCTCACGCGCGTCGGAGAGCGGCGCGGTGAGCCCGGTGGCCAGCTTGCCACCGCGGTGGGCCTGGAAGATCTCGTCACGGCTGGCCGGGGCGGTCGTGATGCGGTCGGGGACGACAGTCATGTGAAGGGCTTTCTCATACGGTGCTGGTGGGTAGCGCCCCATGGCGCTGCTCGCCGTGCACCGCTGCCGGGTTTCGCCCTGGTCCGCGGTGCCGGACGGCCTCTCGCGGGGCGACGCCGCGGGTTCGCGCGGCACGCGCCGACGAGGTTCGGCTGTCGGGTGCGGACCCATCGTAGCCGCCGATCGCCCTTACCCGATCCGAACATTCCCCGCACGATCGCTGCACCCGGCTCCGGCACCGTCGTCGGTGCCCGGCGACCGACCGGGCACCGGGACCGGGAGGGACACCATGACCAGGGCTTTCCGCGCGATCGCGGTGGCGGTGGGGACGGCGGCGATGCTGGTGGCCGGCGGCGGTGTGGCGTTGGCCGACGACCCGCAGCCGACCCCGCCGCCGATCACGCTGACCCCCGAGCAGTCGGCGTGGGTGTGCCAGGAGCGCATCCCCCGGCTGCTCGACCGGATCGCGCGGGTGCAGGAGCGGATCGCCGCCGACGCGGACCGGCCCGGCTCGACGGCCGCGCTGCGGGAGCGGCTGCAGCAGGCCCGTGACGCCGGGCGCACCGAGCAGGCCGAGCGGCTGCAGCAGCGGCTGGACCGCCGTCCCGCGGCCGTCGAACGGCTGGCCGACGCGCAACGGCGGATCGAGGCGTTCCGGGCCGAGAAGTGCGGGTGAGACAGGCCGCGGCCGCGCTGGCGGTGGCGGCGGCGCTGCTCGGCGGCTGCCGGGCCGACCCGCCGGCCCCGGCGGCCGACCCGCTGGGCGACGTCGAGTCCGTGCTGGACGCTGTCGAGCGCGACCTGGGCACCGGCGGGGACGGCTGATCGGGCACGATCGCCTGGTCGGGTCGACGGCGGGGGGCGCGATGACCGGTCTGGTCCTGGTCGTGGAGGACGACCCGGCGATCGCCGACCTCGTCGGGCGCTACCTGCGCCGCGACGGGTTCGGCGTGCACGTCGAGCGGGACGGCCCCGGCGGGCTGGCCGCGGCCGGGCGGCTGGGGCCGGTC
The DNA here is from genome assembly GCF_018531445.1 of Pseudonocardia lacus. GTDB lineage: Bacteria > Actinomycetota > Actinomycetes > Mycobacteriales > Pseudonocardiaceae > Pseudonocardia > Pseudonocardia lacus. The sequence goes on along the minus strand of NZ_JAHDTH010000388.1, from coordinate 785 downwards.
GCGGTCGTCCTGGACGTCGGGCTGCCCGGGCTCGACGGCGTCGAGGTGTGCCGGCGGCTGCGCGCGGCCGGCGACCACGTGCCCGTGCTGTTCGTGACCGCCCGCGACGACGAGGTCGACCGGGTGCTCGGCCTGGAGATGGGCGCCGACGACTACGTGACCAAGCCGTTCAGCCCGCGCGAGCTGGTGGCCAGGGTCCGCGCGGTGCTGCGGCGCAGCGGGCCCCGCCCCGCCGCCGACGCCGAGCTGGCGCTGGGCCCGGTGGTGCTGCGCCCCGGCAGCCGGCGGGTGTCGGTGGACGGGCGGGCGGTCGCGCTCACCGCGACCGAGTTCGACCTGCTGGCCCACCTGCTCGCCGCGCCCGACCGCGTCTTCACCCGCGAGCAGCTGCTCGGCGCGGTGTGGGGCTACGCGACCGGCGCCGGCACCCGCACGGTCGACGTGCACGTCGCGCAGCTGCGCGCCAAGCTCGGGCCGGGCGCGCCGATCCGCACCGTGCGCGGCGTCGGCTACGCCGCCGGCACGCCGTGACCGCGGCCGACGGGGCGACCACCCGGCTGCTGCGGGTGCCCCGCGGGCGCGGGTCGCTGACGTCCCGGATCACCGCCGGGTGCCTGCTGGTGGCGGCGCTGGCGGTGCTGGTGGCCGGGCTCGTGTCGACCCGGCTCATCGCCGCCACCACCCGAGAGGTCACCCAGGCAACCCTCGGGCGGCAGGCCGACGTGCTGGCCGCGCAGGCGGTCGACGGCCCCGGCGGCGCCGTCGGCATCCGCGGGGCGGCCGTC
>NZ_JAHDTH010000387.1 GCF_018531445.1 Pseudonocardia lacus | reverse complement strand
CGCCGCTGCGGCGCAGGGTGGCCGGCCGGGCGAGCGCGATGGCCCGCGCGGTGCGCCGCTTCGGCGAGGAGACCGGCGGTGCGGCTCGGGGCAGGCCGTCGGGCAACGGGCGCGCGCACCCCGGGACGCAGCAGCCCCAGCGCGACCGGCTCCGGCTAGGAATCCGCCGGGCCCGCCGCCGCCCCTGACCCGGACGCGCCCCGCGCCTCCAGGAACTGCTCGACCAGCCCGCGGATCACCGCCGCCATCGAGAAGTCGTGCTCGGCGCACCACTGCCGGAGCTGGGCGTGGCGCTCCTGGGGCAGCCGCAGCGTGACCAGCTGGCTCTCCCCGCCCGGGGCGAGCGAGCCGCGCAGCCGCTCCACCCGCTCCTCGCCGAGCCAGGCCGAGCCCGCCCGGTGCAGGGCGCCGATCGGCGCGTTGCCCAGGTTGACGACCTCGATGCCGGCCGCGCCTGCCGCCGGCGCCATCGGGCGCTCCAGCAGCCACGCGGTGATGGCCTTGCGGTCCTCGGGCCGCGCCCCTTCGAGCAGTTCGGCGAGCTTCCCGGCAGCACTGTGATCCACGTCGCAACGATAGCGCCGCCACTATCGTTGCGATAGCGCCCAATGCGGTGGCGATACCGCCGTGCGACCCGTCGTCGACCTGGCCGGCCGGGCGCCGGATAGCGTGCGCGCGTGACCGCCCCGAACGCGCCCTCGATCACGCTCGTCGCCCGGCTCGCCGCCTCCGCGGCCGACGCCCGCCGGGGGGTCGTCCGGCTGCACCCCGAGGTCATCGACGCGCTCGGGCTGCGCTCGTGGGAGGCGGTCACGCTCACCGGGGCCCGGGTCACCACCGCGCTCGTCGCCCCGGCCGACGGCCCGCCCGGACAGGCCACGCTCGACGACGTCACGCTGTCCAACACCGGGCTCACCGACGGCGCCCCCGTCGTACTGGCCCCCGCCAGGGTCGAGCCCGCCCGGCGCATCACGCTGACCGGATCGAAGCTGGCCAGGGCGTCGCTCACCCCGGAGACCATGCGCTCCGCGCTCATCGGCAAGGTCGTCACCGGCGGCGACGCGGTGTCGCTGCTGCCCCAGGACGTCGAACCCGCGCCGGGCCTCGACGCGCCCACCGCCCGGCAACGGGTCGCCGGCGCGCTGGGCAGCGCCTGGACCAGCGAGCTGCTGACCGTGGCCGCGGTCGAGCCCGTCGGGTCGGTCGCCGTGTACCCGAGCACCGTCGTCGGCTGGGAAGGCGGCGCCGCCACCGGCGACCCGGTGCCGACCGCGGCACCCGCCGCCCCACGGCCGACGACGCCCTCCACCCCAGCGCCGGCCGCCACCGCGACCGCCCCGGCGGTGCCGGCCGAGCCCGCCGTGCCGATCGAGGACCTGGTCGGCAACGTCGAGGTGGCCCGCCGGCTCGTCGAGTGGCTGGAGCTGAGCCTCGACCGGCCCGAACTGCTGACCAGCCTCGGCGGGTCGCCCCGGCTCGGCGTGCTGATCACCGGGCCGGAGGGCGTCGGCAAGCTGACCCTGGCCCGCGGCGTCGCCGCCGCCGTCGACGCGCGGTGCGTCGAGCTCGCGGCGCCGGGGGTGGCCGCGATGGAGGCGGGCGCCGCGGCGCAACGGGTGCGCGACGCCGTCGGGCAGGCCCGCACCGGCGGGCGCACCGTCCTCACCGTCACCGACGTCGACGCGCTGCTGCCGGCCGAGTCCCCGCCGCCGCTGGCCACGATGGTGCTCGACCTGCTCCGCGAGGCCGTGCACACGCCCGGGGTGGCGGTGCTGGCCACCACGTCGTCCCCGGAGTCGGTCGACCCCCGGCTGCGCGCGCCCGACCTCGTCGACCGGGAGGTCGGGCTGGCCCTGCCCGACCTGCGCACCCGCACCGAGCTGCTGCGCAGGCTGCTGTCGGCGGTGCCGCTGGCCGCGGACGTCGACGTCAAGGCCGTGGCCGAGCGGGCGCCCGGGTTCGTCGTCGCCGACCTCGCCGCCGTCCGGCGGGAGGCGGCCGTGCACGCCGCGCTGCGCCACCGCGGCGAGGGCGAGGCCACCATCACCCAGCAGGACCTGCTCGACGCCGTCGGCTCCGTGCGCCCGCTGTCGATGTCCTCCTCGGACACCCTGCAGACCGGCGGCATCACCCTCGACCAGGTCGGCGACATGGTCGAGGTCAAGCAGGCGCTCACCGAGTCGGTGCTGTGGCCGCTGCAGTACCCGGACTCGTTCGCCCGCCTCGGCGTCGCCGCACCGCGCGGCGTGCTCGTCTACGGCCCGCCCGGCTGCGGCAAGACCTTCCTGCTGCGCGCGCTCGCCGGCACCGGCCAGCTCAACGTGCTCGCCGTGAAGGGCGCGGAGCTGCTGGACAAGTACGTCGGCGAGTCCGAGCGGGCGGTGCGCGAGCTGTTCCGCAAGGCCGCCGACGCCGCCCCAGCACTGGTCTTCCTCGACGAGGTCGACGCGCTCGCCCCGCGGCGCGGGCAGTCGTCGGACTCCGGGGTGGCCGACCGGGTCGTCGCCGCCCTGCTCACCGAGCTCGACGGCGCCGAGCCGCTGCGCGACGTCATCGTCGTCGGCGCCACCAACCGCCCCGAGCTGATCGACCCGGCGCTGCTGCGACCCGGCCGGCTGGAGCGGCTGGTCTACGTGCCCCCGCCGGACGCCGCCGCGCGCGCCGAGATCCTGCGCGCGTCGAGCCGCAACACCCCGCTGGCCGACGACGTCGACCTCGACGAGCTCGGCGCGGAGCTGGACGGCTACTCGGCCGCCGACTGCGCCGCGGTGCTGCGCGAGGCCGCGCTGACGGCGATGCGGGAGTCGCTGGACGCCGCGCAGGTCACCGCCGCCCACATCGCCGCCGCCCGGGCCGCCGTCCCGGCCTCCCTCGACCCGGCCCAGCTGGCCGCGCTGCAGGCCTACGCCGACCGGCGCGCCGCCCCATAGCCCCACCGTCGAGAACGACGTTGTCGTGATCGTTTGGCCCTGTTGATCACGACAACGTCGTTCTCGACGGGAGGCTGGGCTGGGGTCAGAGGTTCTTGTAGTCGTTGGTGACGATCACGATCACGCCGGGGCTGGCGTCCTGCAGGCCCTCGAAGCGCTCCGAGACCCGCATGTCGAACTCGCGGCCCAGTTCCTCTGCGGTGCCCTGCTCGGCGGTGCCGGGGCGGTAGTAGACCGTGGTGGTGCGGATGATGCCGAACGGGTAGTTGGAGACCTCGCCGACCTCCCAGCCGGCGCTGCGGAGGTCCTGGGCGGCGCTCGCGGCCAGGCCGGTGATGGTGCTGTTGTTGTAGACGCGCACCGGCCCGCGGCTCACGCCGGAGGCGGCGGGGCCACCGCCCGAGCCGCCCGAGGCGTCGGAGCCGGCGGAGCCGCTGCCCGCGTCGCCCTGCTCGCCGCCCGGGGCGGGCGCGGGGGCGGCG
>NZ_JAHDTH010000386.1 GCF_018531445.1 Pseudonocardia lacus | reverse complement strand
GGGCCGGCGCCCGCCCCGGCCGTCGCCGCGTTGCCGCAGGTCGTGGCCGGTCACTGGCTGGTCCTGCTGCGGGTGCCGGGCGCGGTCGCGCCGTCCTCGGCGGCGCCGGCCGCGGTGGCCGCCGTGCTCGGGGCGCACGGGGTCGCGCTCGTCGCCGTCGTGGCCGCCGCGGTCGTCACCACGGGGGTTACCGGCGGGTTGGGGTTGCGATCGGACGCGTTGTCAAGAGCGGCGGAGCGGGTTACGGTCTGCGCCCGTCGGAACCGGGGAAGGCGGGACAGGGCATGAAGTCGATCGCTGGGGTAGTCGTCGCGGTGGCTCTCGGAGCAGTTCTCGGGGTCGCGGCCGTGTTCGCCGCGGGCGCGGCGCTGAACCCCGACCAGGCCGCGGCGCAGAGCGAGACGGTCGCCGAGGTCAACTACGGTCAGCGCTGAGCCGGGGCCGTGCGCGGCGTCCCGGGCGGGCGCCGCGCCGGTGACCCGGCTCAGCACCGCGGCGAAGCCGCCGATGCTCTCCGCCCAGGTGTGGCGGGCGGCCTCGCGGGCCGCCGCCGTGCCGAGCGCGCCCCGCACCGACGGGTCGCCCAGTAGCCCGTCCACCGCGGCGACCATCCCGTCGAGGTCGTCGACCAGCAGGCCGGTGCGCCCGTCGAGCACCGAGTCGCGCACGCCGCCCGCCGAGCGGTAGGCCACCGTGGGCACGCCGTGCCCGGCCGCCTCGGTGATCACGATCCCCCAGCCCTCCTTGACCGAGGGGCACAGGTGCAGCCACGCCGCCGCCAGCAGTTCGTGCTTGGTCCGCTCGTCGACGTGGCCGTGGAAGCGCACCCGGTCCGCGACGCCCAGTTCGGCGGCGCGCTCGCGCAGCCGCGGTGCCCACCAGCCGTCGCCCACCACGTCCAGGCGCAGGTCCGGCCGGTGCCCGCGCAGCCGCGCGACCACCTCGATCGCGTGCTCGACCCGCTTGTGCGGCACCAGCCGGCCCAGCACGACCAGGCGCGGGTGCGGGTCGGTCCCGGTGTCGACGGCCGGGGTGGCGTCGCGGCCGTTGGGCACCACGGTGATCCGCCGGCGCGCCACGCCCAGCCCGACGAGCTCGTCGGCGGTGCTCGGCGAGACGGTCACGTAGCGGCAGCGGCGGTAGAGCCGGGGCGCCACCCGCGACTCCAGCCACCAGCCCAGCCCGCCCACGACGCGCCCGAACAGGATCCGCCACTGCTCGCGGTGCACGTGGTGGACCAGGACGACCACCCCGGAGCGGGCCACCAGCGGGGAGCCGAACGGCACGCCGTTCTGCACGTCGACGACGGCCCGGGGGCGCAGTCGCACGAGCTGCAGCAGGCCGTGCGGGTAGACCGTCAGCCGCCCGCCCCGGCGCAGCACCCGGACCCCGCCGACCCACTCCTCGCGGGGCGCCCGACCGTGCGCAGCGCACAACAGGGTCACTCGCAAGCCCGTCGCGGCGAGCCCTTCGGCGACCCGGTGCACGTACCGTTCGGATCCGCCGCCCTCGGGGTGGGTGGCGTCGCGCCAATTCAGGAACAGCACGTCGGTGCTTGCCGCCTTTGGCATGCTGCGCACGTTACCGTTCAGTAGGTTACCCACCAGTACTGCATTTGGGTCCATATCGGAGGCTGAATGTCGCACATTGCCCGCCGAGCCACGCTCAGTCGCGCCGTGCGCTTGTTCCGCGCTTTCCTGCGCGAGCAGACCGATCCCGACCACTTCTACGCGGTGCTGGCCGCCGACTCGGTGGGCCAGCTCGCCGAGCACGTGCCGCTGCGCGGACGCAGCCTGCTCGACGTCGGCGGCGGCCCCGGCTACTTCGCCGACGCCTTCCGCGCCGCGGGCGCCGGCTACGTGGGGCTGGACCCCGACGTGGGCGAGCTGTCGGCGCGCGGCGCCCCGGCGCCGGGCATGGTCCGCGGCAGCGGGCAGGAACTGCCGGTGCGCACCGGATCGGTGGACATCTGCTACTCGTCCAATGTGCTCGAGCACGTGCCGTCACCGTGGCGGATGGCCGCGGAGATGGTCCGCGTCACCCGCCCGGGTGGCGTCGTCTTCCTGTCCTTCACGCCGTGGTGGTCGCCGTGGGGCGGCCATGAGACCGCTCCGTGGCACTACCTCGGCGGCCACCGGGCCCGCGCCCGCTACCGCGCGCGGATGGGCCGCGAGCCCAAGAACCGCTTCGGGGAGTCGCTGTTCGCGGTGTCGGTCGGGGGCGCGCTGCGCTGGGCGCGCACCCGCCCCGACGTCGAGGTCGTGGCCGCGCTGCCGCGCTACCACCCGTGGTGGGCGCACTGGGTGGTCGCGGTGCCGCTGCTGCGCGAGGTCGTTTCCTGGAATCTGGTCCTCGTGCTGCGCAAGCGCGTGGCGGAGGGTCCGGGATTGGGTGTTGGCAACCGCACTACCGGTGAGTAACCTGCCCCGAGGCCGCCCCGCTGCGGCCACCGGCTTCAACGCTGAAGGGCGCATTCGATGCAACGTCGCTCGATCGGTCTCGCGCTGCTCGGAATCGGGGCATTCTGCGCCGTGGCGGCGGTGGCGGTGCGGTTGTTCCTGGTGCCGCAACTGGTGGTGCTCCCGCTCGACCAGGACGGGTCGAGCGTGGCGACCGGCACCGGCGTCACGGTGTTCTACCCCGGCGACCTCGAGCAGCGCAGCGGGGTCAGCGTGCGGGCCGGTCGCGACGTCATCGGCGACCCCCGCGCCCCCGACGCCGGCCCCGACGTGGCCGTCTGGACCGCGTCGCTGCTGATCACCGACTCGGAGGGCGCGCTCATCGGCGTCACCGAGGACCGCGTCTGCCTCGACCGGCACACCGCGCAGGCGGTGCAGCCGTGCGCGTCCGAACGGCTCAACGGCGACAACCGGGTCAGCCACTCCGGGCTGTCCTACACGTTCCCGTTCGGCGTCGAGCAGCGCGACTACGAAATGTTCGACACCACCGCGCAGCGCCCGTTCCCGGCGCGGTTCGTGGGCGAGGAGCAGATCGAGGGCACCACGGTCTACAAGTTCGAGCAGGAGGTGCCCGAGACGGTCACCGAGCGCCGCGAGGTGCCGGCCCAGCTCGCCGGCGGCGTCGAGGGCACCGGCGACGTGGCGGTCGAGCGCATCTACACCAACGTCCGCACCGTGTGGGTGGAGCCGACCAGCGGCGTGATCGTCAACGGCCAGGAGCAGCAGCGCCAGTTCTTCCGCACCCCCGACGGCACCGAGGGCGTCACCCTCATCGAGGGCACCCTGCGCTTCGACGACGAGACCGTCGCCGCCGGCCTGGCCCGCGCGCTCGACGCCAGCAACCGGATCACCCTGATCACCACGACGCTGCCGATCGGCCTCGGTGTCGTCGGGCTGCTGGCCCTGGTCGGCGGGGCGCTGCTGGTGGGCAGCGCGCAGCGCGGGGCGGCCCCGGCCCGCGGCCGGCACGCC
>NZ_JAHDTH010000385.1 GCF_018531445.1 Pseudonocardia lacus | reverse complement strand
CGTCGACGGGGCGGCGCTGCGGGTCGACGCGGCCGACCGCGCCGCGACCGGCTGGGTGGCCAAGCTCGGCGAGGCCACGGCCGCGGTGCGCGACGCCGCGCGGACGCTGGCCGGGCAGGCCGCGGAGAGCGGGGCACCCACCACCGAGCACGAGCTCGACGAGCTGCAGCGGGCCGTCGAGGGCTACCGCGCCACGGCCGTGCGGTGGTTGAGCGCGGTCGGCGACCACGCGGCGGCGCGGGAGAAGGCGGACACGGCGCTGGACTCCGTGCGGGCCGGCGCGGCCCGCGCGCAGGAGGCGCTGGAGCGCGCCGAGGGCGACGAGCGCGAGCACCGGCTCCTCGCCCGTGAGGTGGAGACCACGCAGGCCTCCATCGGCACCGCCTACCACGAGATCCTCGCCGAGCTGGACCGGTTGCGCGAGCAGCTCGGCGCGGCGAAGGGCGTGGTCCGGGAGACGGCGCGGGCCCAGCGCGAGGTGGAGGTCGACATCGGCGGCCTGCGGGTGGGGCTGCGTGCCGAGGAGGCCCGCCGGGAGGCCGCCGGCACCGCCCGCGACGCGGCGGGAGCCCGGTTGCAGGGGCTGTGCGCGGGGGTCCTGCCCGCCGACGCCGGCATCGAGCTCGACCTCACCGGCGAGGACGGCGTCCGCTCCACGCTGGAGGCCGCCCGGGCGATCGCGGCCAGCTGGCCGGACGTCCCGCACGCCCGGCGCAACATCGAGGACGCGTTCGCCCGGCTGGCCGAGGAGCTGCACGCCGGCCGCGACGTCCTGGGCACCCGGGCCGACCTGGTCGTCGAGCCGGAGGGCGACGTCCAGGTCCTCACCGCGCTGGTCGGCGGCGTCCGCATGGGCGCGGCCGCGCTGCGCGCCCGGCTCACCGAGGAGGCCGCCCGGGCCCGCGACGACATCACCGCGGCCGAGCGGGAGCTGTTCGACACCACGCTGACCGGCGACACCCGCCGCCACATCGCCGACCGGATCCGCCAGGCCACCGAGCTGGTCGACCGGATGAACGACCGGCTCGCCGAGGTCCGCACCGCGTCGCGGGTGGCCGTGCAGCTGGTGTGGCAGGTCGACCCCGACCTGCCACCGGCCGCCCGCGCCGCCCGCGAACTGCTGCTGCGCAACCCGGCCCGGCTGTCGGAGGACGACCGCGCCGCCCTGCACCACTTCTTCCGCGACCGCGTGGAGCAGGCCCGGGTCGAGGGCAGCGCCACCAGCTGGGAGCAGCAGCTCGCCGAGGTCTTCGACTACACGCGCTGGCACCGGTTCGTGGTCCGGGTGGACCGCGGCGACGGCGACGGCTGGCAGCTGCTGACCCGGCGCCTGCACGGCGCGCTGTCCGGCGGCGAGAAGGCGATCTCGCTGCACCTGCCGCTGTTCGCCGCGGTCGCCGCCCACTACCAGGCGGTGCCCATGGCACCCCGGATCATCCTGCTCGACGAGGTCTTCGTCGGGGTGGACACCACCAACCGCGGCCAGGTGTTCGCCCTGCTCGCCTCCCTCGACCTCGACCTCGTCCTCACCTCCGACCACGAGTGGTGCGCCTACGCCGAGCTCGACGGCATCGCCGTGCACGCACTGACGACGGGCGACGACGGCGACGACGCCGTCACCACCACCCGGTTCGTGTGGGACGGCCACGACTGGCAGGACGACGGATGACCCTCCCGGCCGCGCTGCGCGATCCGCTGCTGGAGCCGGTGTGGAAGGTGGCCCACGAACGCCTGTCGTCCGGCCGCCCGGTCGGGACGTTGCGCGTCGGGCCCCTCGACGAACCGCAGCGCGCGGCCCTGGCCGACCTGCTCGGGCTCGACCGGCTCGCGGCCGAGCACGAGAGGGTGCGCCTCGACCGGCTCGACGCGGTGCTGCGGGAGGTGGCGGGCCTGGACACCGGCGCGGTCGTCGAGGTCCTGCTCGGCCCGCTCGGCGACCGCGCGGCCGAGCGCGCCGCGGCCGCCGCCTCGCGGTCGGCCCTGTGGTCGTGGTTGTCCGACCACGAGGCGCTGCGCGCCCAACCCGCCCTGCGGGACTGGGCCGAGTCGCTGCGCCAGGCCGGCACCTCGTCCCCGGCGCGGACCCGCGAGCTGCTGGAACGCGCCCTCACCGTGCTGGCCCACCTCCCCGCCGACGGCCGCCCGCTACCCACGTTCGCCTCCGACGTCCTGCACGACCCCCACTCCCTCGACGAGGGCACGCCCCTCTCCGGCGTCGTCCTGCGCGCCCTCGCCTGCCTGCACGGGGCTCCCCCGCCGGCGAACGCGGAGGACCGCCGCGCCCTGTGGGAACGGATGGGAGTCACCGGCGACCAGCTCTCGGTCTCCGTGCTGGCCGCCGGCCTGCGCCCCGCGGGCACCGGCCTGGTTCCCGACCTCTGCCGCCGGTGCTGCGACGACGGCCACGCCGTCTCCCTGACCCTCGCTCAGCTCCGCTCCACCGGTGCGGTGGCCGGCGCCGGGGTCGTGCACGTCGTCGAGAACCCGTCGGTCCTGGCCCTGGCCCTCACCCGGTTCGGCCCGGCCTGCCCGCCGCTGGTGTGCACGTCCGGCTGGCCGAACGGAGCGGCCGTGCTGCTGCTCCGGCAGCTCGCCGCCGGTGGTGCGCGGCTGCGCTACCACGGTGACCTGGACGGCGAAGGCGTCCGGATCGCCGCCTACGTGACCGCGAAGACCCCGGCGACGCCGTGGCGGATGTCGGCCGCGGACTACCGCGGCGCCGTCCCGGCCACCGGTCGGCCGGTGGGGCGGGTGACCGAGGCGCCGTGGGACGCGGACCTGGCGACGGCGATGCGGGAGCGCGGGGTCGCGGTGTTCGAGGAGCAGGTGGTGGAGCTGCTGCTGGCCGACCTGGCCGGGTGATGCGCAGCGCCGGGGAACGCCGGCTCAGCCCGCGCGCAACCGCCCGACGGCGTCGCGCAGCCCGCAGTAGGCGGCCAGCTCGGCGGCGACCGGGGCCAGGACCAGCTCGTCGGCCACGTCGGTCACCGCTGCGCGCAATCTCGTCTCGACCGCCGCGCGCCGCCGCCGGGCCCCGATCCGGGCCGGCAGCCGGGCCAGCAGCGCGACCAGCAACCCGGCCAGCAGCCCACCGAGCAGCAGCACCGTGGGCAGCGGCAGCTCACCGACGTCGGGGGTCTCCGGTTCGGGCAGCCGCAGCACGGTCAGGGCGTAGAGCCCGGCCAGCCACAGCCCGCCGGCCAGGGCGAGCACGGCGAGCAGCGCCTGCAGCAGGCCGACCGCGCGCCACCACACCGGCTTGCGCGCCAGGCCGAGGTCGGTGGTCGCGACGGCGCGGTCGAGGGCGTCGGGCAGGTCGTCGGCGCGGGACCGGGCGGCGGCGCGGACGGTGTCCGGCCACGGCTCGGGCAGGCCGTCGGCGGCCCGGTCGGCGAGCGCGCGCAGGGCGAGGTCGACGCGGGAGCGCTCGACCGCCGAGGCCGT
>NZ_JAHDTH010000384.1 GCF_018531445.1 Pseudonocardia lacus | reverse complement strand
CGCCGTCCGGCCGGCGCCGGCCCCGCCGCGCAGCGCGGCGCCGCAGACGGCACCCCCGAGCGTCGGGACGGTCGCGCTGACCAGCTTCATCGGCCGCGACGGCGACCTCGGCCGCATCCACACCCTGCTCACCGAGCACCGGCTCGTCACGCTGATCGGCCCGGGCGGGGCCGGCAAGACGCGGCTCGCCCGGGAAGCGGTGGCCGACGCGGACGGCGCGCGCGTCGTCGTCGCCGAGTTGGCCGCGCTCACCGCGCCCGACCAGCTGCCCGCGGCCCTGCTGTCGGCGGCCGGCCGGGCCGCGCTGGTGCGCGTGCAACCGGAGGAGACCGCGCCCGACACCATGGAGCGCCTGCTCGCCGCGCTGGGCGGGCCGCGGGCCGTGCTCGTCCTGGACAACTGCGAGCACCTCGTCGACGGCGCCGCCAGGCTCACCGCGACGCTGCTGGAGGCCTGCCCCCGGCTGCGCGTGCTGGCCACCAGCCGCGAGCCGCTCGGCGTGCCCGGCGAGGTGCTGCACCCGGTCGACGCGCTGCCCCCGCGCGACGCGCTGCGGCTGTTCGCCGACCGCGGGGCCGCGGTCCGCCCCGGGTTCCGGCTCACCGACGACGTGCGCGCGGCGGCCGCGGAGGTCTGCCGCCGCCTCGACGGCCAGCCGTTGCCCATCGAGCTGGCCGCCGCCCGCCTGCGCACGCTCAGCCCGGCCGAGATCGCCGCCCGCCTCGACGACCGCTTCCGGCTGCTGACCTCCGGGGCGCGCACCGCGCTGCCCCGCCACCAGACGCTGCGCGCGGTCGTCGACTGGAGCTGGGAGCTGCTCGGCGAGCCGGAGCGCGCGGTGGCGCGGCGGTTGTCGGTGTTCGCCGGCGGCGCCACCGCCCGGGCCGCCGAGACCGTCTGCTCCGGGCCGGGCGGACCCGACCCCACCGAGGTCTTCGACCTGCTGGCCGCCCTGGTGGACAAGTCGATGGTCGTCGCGGTGACCGGCGCCGGCCCCACGCGCTACCGGATGCTGGAGACGATCCGCGAGTACGCCGGCGAGCGCCTCGACGAGGCGGGCGAGCGGAGCGCGGTCGAGGCCGCGCACGCACGGCTGTTCGTGGAGCGCGCCGAGGCGGCCGAGCCGCACCTACGCGGCGCCGAGCAGCTGGTGTGGTTGACCCGCCTGAACGACGACGCCGACGAGATCGACATCACGCTGCGGCGGGCCGTCGCGGCCGGCGACTCGGCCACCGCGAACCGGCTGGTGGCCGCGATGGCCTGGTCGTGGATGATCCGCGGGCTGTCCGACGCGACCACCCGCTGGGTGAACGCCGTCTACGCGATGACGGGGCCGGCACCGCCCGCGGCCCGCGCGCTGGCGGTCGCCTACAGCGCGCTCACCGAGCTGGGCCTCGAACGCACCGTCGGCGTCCAGGCGAAGATCAAGGAGGCGGAGCGCTGGGCCGCGCGGGCCGCCGCGCCCCGCCACCCGGTGCTCGACCTGCTCGAACCGGGCCGGCTGCTGTTCGTCGAGGACGACCCCCGCGCCGCCGAGGCGGTGGCCGCGAGCACGGCCGACCCGTGGGTCCGGGCCACCGCCCTGGCCATGCTCGGCAGCTGGGCGGGCAACGCCGGGCGCATCGGCGAGCAGCGCCGCTTCACCCGCGAGGCGCACGCCCTGTTCACCCGGGTCGGCGACCGCTTCGGCCTGGGCATGACGGTCAACCAGCTGGGCGAGCTGGAGGACTACGCCGGTCACCACGAGGCCGCCGCCCGCGCCTACGACGAGGCCGTCGCCCTGGCCACCGAGCTGCGCAACGACGAGGACCTGCCGCAGTTCATCGTCAAGCGCGCGCTGCTCGACGCCCGCCGCGGCGACCTCGCCGCCGCCCGTGCCGGCATGGACAGGGCGGTCGAGCTGGCCGGGCCCGACGCGATCTCCACCGGCCTGGTGGGGATGTTCCGCGCGCTCGTCCTGCGGCTCTCCGGCGACCTGGACGCGGCCCGCCGCGAGCTGGAGCGGGTCACCCCCTTGATCTCCGACGCCGGGGTCGGCGCCCCGCAGCGCCGGGCCTCGGTCGCGATGTCCTGGGCGGACGTCGAGCTGGCCGCCGCGGACCTGCCCGCCGCCCGCCGCCACCTGGCCGCCGCCGCCCGCTCCGCGATCGAAGGCCAGGACTCGCCGGTGAACGCGCGCGTCGCGGAGGCAGCCGCCCGGCTGGCCTTCGCCGAGGGCGACCCGGAGCGGGCGGCCACCCTGCTGGGGGTGGCCGTCGGGCAGCGCGGCGAGCCCGACCTGGGCGACCCGGAGGTGGTGGCGCTCGACGCGGCCGTGCGGCGCGCGCTCGGCGACACCGCCGCCGAGCGCGCGTTCGAGACCGGGCGCACCATGCCGCGCCCGGCCGGGCTGGAGTACGTGTCCGCCGGGGTCGCGGTCGGCGAACCCGGGCTGATCGCCTGACGACGGACGGGAGCCCGCGCCGTGGCCCGGGCTCCCGCTCCGCGTCCCGCGCTCAGGTGCGGCGCTGGTAGAGCACGACCGCCAGCGGCATGAACACCGCGGTGATCACCGCCGCGGCGATCAGCCCGGCCGTCGCCGGGCCCGCGACCGGGCCGCCGGTGAGCAGCCCGCGGGCCGCGTCCGCGACCTTGGAGACCGGGTTGACCTCGACGAACCCACGCAGCCACGACGGCATCGTGTCGGCCGGGACGAACACGTTGCTGCCGAAGGTGATCGGCAGCATGATCAGCGCGCCGATGCCCTGCACCGAGCGCGGCTCGCGGACCACCATCGCCAGCGCGGTGAACACCCAGCACAGCGCGAAGGCCAGCGCCATCACCATGCCCATGGCGGCCAGCACCTCCAGCGGGCCGCCGGAGAAGCGGAACCCGAGCACGACGCCCAGCACCAGCATGATCACGCCGGAGACCAGGTAGCGCACCAGGTCGGCGCCGATGGCGCCCAGCAGCGGGGCCGTGCGCGAGATCGGCAGGCTGCGGAACCGGTCGAAGATCCCGGTCTTGAGGTCGTCGGCCAGCGCGGTCCCGGTGCCCGCCGAGGCGAACACGATCGTCTGCACGAGCACACCGGGCAGCGCGAACTGCAGGTAGGTGGAGCTGTCGCCGGCGATCGCGCCGCCGAAGACGTAGACGAACAGCAGCAGGAAGATGACCGGCTGCAGGGTGACGTCGATCAGCGCCTCCGGCGAGCCGACCGTCTTGACCAAGCCGCGCCAGGCCAGCGTGCCGCCGTGGCGCAGCGCCGAGGGCAGCCGCCACCGGGGTTGCACCACCGCGGGCTTCCCCCCGGACGTCGTCGTGCCGGACGCGCGGGTCGTCTTCGTGGTCGTGGTGCTCATGCCGCCCTACCTTCCAGAGACGTCCCCCGTCGTCGGAGAGGATGGGGTGATGCAGGTGGAGCGAGGATGGTTTTCATGCTGGCTGCCCTCGATGGCTCAGGTGGCTTGGCCCCTCGCTCCACCGTCT
>NZ_JAHDTH010000383.1 GCF_018531445.1 Pseudonocardia lacus | reverse complement strand
GGGCCGGGCGGCGGGCCGCCGGGGGCGGCGCCGAGGGCCGCCGACAGGACGGACGTGGGCAGGGTGGTGGCCAGGCCCGGGCCGGCCGGCGCGGACGGCAGCACCCCCAGCAGGGCCGTCGGCAGGGAGCCGCAGGCGCGCAGGGTCAGCGACCCGTCCTGGCGGACGGCGAGCACACCGGAGTCCGGTTCGCCCGCGGCCACCGCCCGGACGCTGCGGCCCCACCAGCCGCGCAGCTCCAGCGCGACCGAGGGCCGGGCGAGCAGGCGCAGCAGGCGGGTGAGCTCCGGGTGGGCGCCGGTGGGGCCGGCCAGCCCGCGGCTGCGCAGGGCCTGCCAGCCGGCGGCCTCGATCTCGCGGCGCTCGGCGCGGGTGCGCCCCGGGGAGTCGAGCCGCAGCACGACCGGGGTCGGCCCCAGGCCGAGGCGCTCCCACAGCACGTCGAACTCGGCGGCGGTGAGCACGTGGCGCTCGTCGGACGGCTCGGCGACCCGCAGCGTGCGGGCGCTGGTCGCGGTCGTCGCTGATGTCGCCGTCATCGCGGCCTCCCGGGTCTTCGGCATGTCGCGGGACCGTAGGTCGGCGGCGCCCGGCCCGGGCCGGAACGGGGCAGAACGTGTGCACCTGTGAACGCACCGACGGCCGGTGCGGGAGTCCCGCACCGGCCGTCGGGTCGTGCCGGGTGGTCGATCAGCTGATCCGGGCCAGCGGAGCCGCCTCGTGGCACCCGGCGAGCGGGCACATCGTGCGGCATCCCAGCTGCTCGTGCAGGTCCGCATCGGTGAGCGTGGCCTCGAACGGCCAGCGCCCGGTGAACCGCTGCAGGTACCAGTACAGGAACAGGTAGTCCGGGTCGGTCGTGTCGGAGACGAACACCGGTCGGCCGTGGAGCTGGTCGACCCAACTGCTGAGGGCGTTCATCGCGACGGCGGGTGGACGCGCTGCCCGGCGGGTGCAGAGCCAGTCCTCCGGTCGCCTCCGCCAACTCTGGAGGGAGACCGGGTGGAGCGTGGCACCGGGCAGTGCGCGGAGGTTGGTGCTGATCGAGTCGGTGACCGTGCCGCCGGGAAGGTGCGCGGCCGCGGTCAGGGTGAGCAGTGAGTGCGGACCGGGGATCGGCCCGTCGGTGTGGACGTGGGTGGTGATGAGCAAATCGGTACGCATGACGGATCCTGGTCGCCGTAGTGAGGGGGGCGTGTCCGCGGCGCGGCCGGAGCTCGCGTGGCAGACGGATCCGCGGCGCGGCACTCCCGCGTGGCGGAGGAACCGGGCCCCGTGGATGACTTCCCACGGGTTGCGTCACTGCTGTCCGCTATGCACTTGTCAGTACGGTGCGGGGTCGCTGTGGTAGAACCTGGCCAGCCCAGAATACGGCGTCCGGACCGGCCGGTGATCGTCCCGTGATCGGCTGGCGGGAACGCGCCAGCCCGCACTCAGTCCTTGATCTCGCAGATGACGGTGCCCTGCGTGATCGAGTTGCCGGCCGCGGCGGCCAGGCCGGTGACGGTGCCGTCCTTGTGCGCGGTGACCGGGTTCTCCATCTTCATGGCCTCCAGCACGACCACCAGGTCGCCCGCGGAGACCTGGTCGCCGTCGGACACCGCGACCTTGATGATCGTGCCCTGCATCGGGGCGGTGACGGCGTCGCCGGAGACCGCCGCCGCCTTCCCGCCGCCGCGCTTGCGGGGCGCGGCCTTGGCCGCCGGGCCGGCCGCGCCGCCCCCGCCGAGCGCGAGGTCGCCGGGCAGCGTGACCTCCAGCCGGCGCCCGCCGACCTCGACGACCACGGACCGGCGAGCGGACGCGGTGCCGTCTTCGGCGGCCTCGGCCGCGCCCTGGAACGGCGTGACGGTGTTGTCCCACTCGGTCTCGATCCACCGGGTGTGCACGGTGAAGTCCTCGCCGGAGGCGGACGCGAACGCCGGGTCGGAGACGACGAGCCGGTGGAAGGGCAGCACGGTGGCCATGCCCTCGACCTGGAACTCGGCCAGCGCGCGCCGGGAGCGCTCCAGCGCCTGCGCCCGGTCGGAGCCGGTGACGATCAGCTTGGCCAGCAGCGAGTCGAACTGGCCGCCGACCACCGAACCGGCCTCGACGCCGGCGTCCACCCGCACGCCCGGCCCGGCCGGGAACGAGATGGCGCTGACGGTGCCCGGCGCGGGCAGGAAGCCGCGCCCGGCGTCCTCGCCGTTGATCCGGAACTCGATGGAGTGCCCGCGGGGCTGCGGGTCCTCCAGGAGGTTGAGCACCTCGCCCTCGGCGATCCGGAACTGCTCGCGGACCAGGTCGAGGCCGCTGGTCTCCTCCGAGACCGGGTGCTCGACCTGCAGCCGGGTGTTGACCTCCAGGAAGGAGATGAGCCCGTCCTGGCCGACCAGGAACTCGACGGTGCCGGCGCCGTGGTAGCCGGCCTCCTTGCAGATGGCCTTGGCGGCCTCGTGGATCGTGGCGCGCTGCTCGTCGGTCAGGAACGGCGCGGGGGCCTCCTCGACCAGCTTCTGGAACCGGCGCTGCAGCGAGCAGTCGCGGGTGCCGACGACGATCACGTTGCCGTGCGTGTCGGCCAGGACCTGCGCCTCGACGTGGCGGGGCTTGTCGAGGTAGCGCTCGACGAAGCACTCGCCGCGGCCGAACGCCGCGGTGGCCTCGCGGACCGCCGAGTCGAACAGCTCGGCGACGTCCTTCATCTCGCGGGCGACCTTCATGCCGCGGCCGCCGCCGCCGAACGCGGCCTTGATGGCCACCGGCAGCCCGTGCTCCTCGGCGAACGCGACGACCTCGTCGGCCCCGCCGACCGGGTCGGAGGTGCCGGGCACCAGCGGGGCCCCGGCGCGCATCGCGATGTGCCGGGCGGTGACCTTGTCGCCGAGGTCGCGGATGGCCTGCGGGGTGGGGCCGATCCAGGTGATGCCGGCGTCGATGACGGCCTGGGCGAAGTCGGCGTTCTCGGACAGGAAGCCGTAGCCGGGGTGCACGCCGTCGGCGCCGGCCCGCTGCGCCGCCGCGATCAGCTTCTCGATGTTCAGGTAGCTGTCGGCGGCCGTCTCGCCGCCCAGCGCGAAGGCCTCGTCGGCCAGCCGCACGAAGGGCGCGTCGCGGTCGGGGTCGGCGTAGACGGCGACGCTGGTGAGGCCGGCGTCGCGGCAGGCGCGGATGACGCGGACGGCGATCTCCCCGCGGTTCGCGACGAGAACCTTGGTCAGGCGCGGCACGATCGGCCTCCCTCGTGGGCTCCGGGCGGCGCTTCCGTGCGCCGCCGGCTGTTACCGCGGAGTTTAGGCATGTTCGCCGTCTCCGCCGGGTCCGACCGTGGGGGGTGTCACTAGGGGTTCAGGACACTTTTCCGGCGACGTGCCGGGTCAGCGGACGCGGACCCGCTCCACGACCGCCCGCCGTAGCGCGGCGAGCCGGCGGGGGCGCGGCGCGGAGCGGCCGTCGTACCGGAAGCCGGCCTCCCGGTCGGCCAGCTCGGCGGCCGCCGCGGCCGGCAGCTC
>NZ_JAHDTH010000382.1 GCF_018531445.1 Pseudonocardia lacus | reverse complement strand
CGAGCGCGCGCAGACCCAGCTGGTGCGCGCCGACCGCGCGGGCGATGGCGGCCGCCCTGGCCAGGCGCGGCAGCTGCGCGTCCAGCTCGCCGACGCGGGCGTCCAGCGTGGCCAGGGTGATCAGCGCGCCCGCCTCGGCCGGGTCGTCGCCGGTGCCGGTGGCCTCGGCGAGGGCCTGCTCGGCGGCGGCCCGGGCGGCCCGCGGGTCGGGCAGGTCCATGAGCTGCGCGGCCAGCGCGTTGAGCAGGTAGGGGCGGATGGGCCGGTGCTCGCCGGCGGCCAGCAGCGCGGCCCGCAGATCGGCGACCGCGCCGGGTCGTCCGGCCCTGGTCCGGGCCTGGGCGCGCAGCTCCAGCAGCGCGGCGGTGCGCACGTCGGAGCCTTCGTCCGCGGGTTCGGCGAGCGCCGCGGTCACCAGTTCCTCGGCCCGCGCCGGCTCGCCCGCCCACAGCGCGGCCGTCGCCGCCCGCTCCAGCACGGCGACGTGGTCGGCGCCCACCAGCTCCGCGGCCCGCGGCAGCGAACCCCACCAGCCCAGCACCCGCTCCAGCAGCTCCAGCTCCTCGGCGTGGGCCAGCGCGCGACGGGCGCTCAGGGCGGCGGCCCACGCCGCGACGACCGCCCCCGGTCCGTCGCCCGCGCCGGTGAGGTGGTGGGAGAGCTCGGCGTCGGACCCGCCGGCCGCGCGCAGCCCGGCGGCGTAGCGGCGGTGCAGCTCGACGCGCTCACCGGGCAGCACCGCGCCCAGCACCGCGTCGCGGATCAGCGCGTGCCGGAACCGGTAGCCCTCGCCGTCGACGACCAGCACCCCGGCCGCGACGCCCGCGCGCACCGCCGCGGTGACGTCGGACCCCTCGCACACCGCGACGAGCAGCCCGTCGGTGACGTGCGGGCCGCCGACGGCCGCCGCCCGCAGCACCGCCCCGACCTCCGGGCCCAGCCGCTCGATGCGGGTGGTGAGCAGGTCGGCCAGCGACGCCGGCACCCCGGGCCGCCCGCCCGCGTCGAGCAGGGCCTCCACGAACAGCGGGTTGCCGTCGCTGCGCCGGTGCACGTCGGCGACCAGCGCGGGGTCGGCGGGACGGCCGAGGATCGCGCCGGCCTGGGCGCCGACCTCGGCCCGGGTCAGCGGTCCCAGCACCAGCCGGCGCGCCCAGGGCAGCCGGCCCAGCCCGGCCAGCAGGTCGCGCAGACCGGGTGGGCCCGGCTCGTCGCGGCGGTGGGTCAGCACGACCAGCGTGCCGGGCGCGGCCCGCTGGTTGCGGACCAGGAAGTCGAGCAGGTCGAGGCTGGACCGGTCGGCCCAGTGGGTGTCCTCGACGACCAGCGCCACCGGCCGCTCCCGGGCGAGGCGGGTCAGCAGGGCCAGCACGCCCTCGAACAGCCGGGGCCGGGACTGCTCGTCCGGGGCAGCGCCCGGCGCGGCCGTGCCGGGCAGCAGCGGCGCCAGCCGGACCCGCTCGTCGGGGTCGAGGTCGGCATCGCGTCCGCGCAGGGCCGCGACGAACGGGGCGAACGGCAGCCCCTCCGCGCCCAGCTCGACGCACCCGCCGGCGAGCACCGTCCAGGGCAGCTCCGCGGTGACCGCGTCGACGAGGCGGGTCTTGCCGATGCCGGCCTCGCCGCCGAGCAGCACGACGGCCACCCCGCCCGCCGCGACCTCGGCCGCGGCGGCGTCCAGGACGCGGCGCTCGTCGGCCCGCCCGACCAGCCCGGGGCTCTGCACGCGCGTGCTCATCGCGACCCGAGCGTAGTCCGGGGCGCCGCGGCCTAGGCTGCCGCTCGTGGCGGAGGCTGACGCGCAGCGCTGGGACGGCAAGCACGCGACAGGCCGGCCGGTCGAGGCGGAGCCGCCCGCGCTGCTGCGCGGCCGTGAGCACCTGCTGGCCGGCGGTGGCCGCGCGCTGGACGTGGCGTGCGGGCGCGGGGCCGTGGCGGTGTGGCTGGCCGCGCGCGGATTCGTGGTCGACGCGGTCGACATCTCGCCGGTGGCGCTGGAGGCCCTGGCCGCGCTCGCCGAGCGGCACGGCGTCGCCGACCGGGTGCGCACCCACCGCCACGACCTCGACGCCGGTCTGCCCGCCGGCACCTCGTCGGGCTACGACCTGGTGGTCTGCCAGCGGTTCCGCGACCCGGCGCGGTACCCGGCGCTGGCGGCGGCGCCGGTCCCCGGCGGGCTGCTGGCGATCACGGTGCTGTCCGGCGGGGACGGGCCGTTCCGGGCGGCGCCGGGGGAGCTGCGGGCGGCCTTCGCGGCCCTGGAGGTGATCGAGTACCGGGAGGGAGACGGCGAGCAGGCGCTGCTGGCCCGCCGCACCGGGGCGGGGCCGTGACGGGCCCTACGCCGCCGCCGGGACCCGCTCGCGGCTGGCCACCACGGCGGCCAGCCCCGTCGTGATCGGCACCGAGGCGACCAGCCCGATGCTGCCGACCAGCGTCCGGACGATCTCGGTGGCCACGTCCTGGGAGGTGACCACGTCGGCGAGCCCCCGCCCGGACAGCGAGAACAGCAGCATCAGCGGCAGCGACGCGCCGGCGTAGGCCAGCACGAGGGTGTTCACCGCGGAGGCCACGTGGTCGCGGCCGATGCGCATGGCCGCGGCGAACAGCGCGGGCGCGCCCAGGTCCGGGTTGGCCCGGCGCAGCTCCCACACCGCGCTGGTCTGGGTGACGGTGACGTCGTCGAGCACGCCCAGCGCGCCGATCACCACCCCGGCCAGCAGCAGGCCGCGGGCGTCGACACCGGTGCCCAGCGAGGCGATCAGGTTCGCCGTCTGGTCGTCCAGGCCGGTCAGCTCGGCCAGCGCCGCGAACAGCGTGCCCAGCCCGCCGATCACCGCCAGCGACAGCAGCGTGCCGAGCACGGCGACCGACGTGCGCGCGGAGAACCCGTGGGTCAGGTAGAGCACCGCGAACATGATCAGTCCGGAGCCCACCACCGCCACCGCGAGCGGGTCGCTGCCGGACAGGATCGCCGGCAGCACGAACAGCAGCAGCACCGCGAAGCTCAGCGCCAGCGCGGCCAGCGCGGCCAGCCCCCGGAACCGGCCCAGCACGATCACCGCCGCGGCGAACAGCGCGGCCAGCCAGATCAGCGGGGTGCCGCGCTGGAAGTCGACGATCTGGTAGGAGCCGGGGTCCTCCGGGTCGCCGCCGGAGTAGCCCAGCACGACCCGGTCGCCGACGGCGAAGCGCGGCGTGCTCGGCTCGACCGGCACCACCTGCACGAGGTCGCGCCCGGGCATCGGGCCGTCCTGCATGGCCAGCAGCAGCGTCATGCAGGCGCCGTCGCCCGAGCCGGGGGTGCAGTCCGAGGCCGCGGCCCGGGTGACGGTGGCGCGGACCGGTTCCTGCGACAGCGCGCTCGACGGCGCCGGAGCGCTGCCCGGCCACAGCAGCACGACCCCGACGAGGGTGGCGAGCGCGCACGGCACGAGCAGCGCCGCGATGAGGATGCGCACCCGTCGGCCCGCGGGCGCGGCGGGGGAGTGGCCGTGGCCGTGCCCCGCCTCGGGCGCCACGGGGACGGCCGCGCGGCGCCGGCGACCGGTGCCCGCGGGGG
>NZ_JAHDTH010000041.1 GCF_018531445.1 Pseudonocardia lacus | reverse complement strand
GGGGCACCGCCCGCGCGGCGACGCCGCCGGCGCCCACGTCGTGGTCGAGCTGGCCGACGGAGCCGCCGAACGGGCGGCGCTCGACGCCGCCGCCGCTCGCGGGGTCCGGCTCGACGGCCTGGCCCGCCACCACACGGGCGCGCCGAGGGTCCACGGGGTCGTGCTCGGCTACGCGGGCCCGGCGCCCGAGGAGCTCGACCGCGCCCTGCGGGTGGTGACGGAGGTGCTCGGCGGGCGCTGACCCGGGCCCGTCACGCCGGGCCACCGGGCCCGTGCCGGGAGTCGCGCAGCACCTGGGCCGTGCGCGCGAGCGAGTACAGCGAGCACGGCCAGGGCAGCATCGGGGTGCCGCGCCCGGGTCTGGTGCAGCACGCGCAGAGACCGTCGTCGGTGCGGGCGTGCCGGCTGAGCAGCTGCTCGACGACGTCGTCCAGGGTGGCCAGCTCGCGGGCGATGCGGAGCCACCGCTTGTGCGCTTCCTGCGATGAGTCGGGCACGGGCAGTGATAGTACGCCAATGAGGACTGAGTAAGTCAACTACGCCAGACAGGACTGAGTAGCTATAACAAGGTCAGGATGGTGATACCGCCCCTGACCACGCCGTATGTTGCGATCATGGCCGAGCGACTGCTGTCCACCGGGCAGGCGGCGAAGGCGATCGGTGTCTCCGCTCGCTCGCTGTCGCGCTGGGTGACGGAAGGCCTCATCGAACCCACGCTCGTGACCCCGGGCGGACAGTTCCGCTTCGACCTCGATGAGCTGAAGGCCCAGATGAAGCGACGCCCGCGAGATCGCCCCAAGCCCCCGGAGAACGATGAGTAGCGGCATCGACGACGGCGAGCGGGTCGAGCCGGCGACGCTGGACGAGTGGCGTGCGTGGCTCGCCGCGAACCACACCCGCACGACCGGCGTCTGGGTCGTGCTCCGCAAGCCGTCGGTGTCGGGGCCGGGGGTCGGTTACGTGGAGTCGGTCGAGCAGGCCCTGTGCTTCGGGTGGGTCGACAGCAAGGCCAAGGGCCTGGACGCCGAGCGCACCCTGCAGTGGTTCTCCCCGCGCCGGGCGCGCAGCGGCTGGGCCCGCCCCAACAAGCAGCGCGTCGAGCGGCTGCTGGCCGCCGGCCTGATGGCCCCGGCCGGGCTGGCGGTCGTCGAGGCGGCGAAGGCCGACGGCTCGTGGACGCTGCTCGACGACGTCGAGGACCTGGTCGTCCCCGACGACCTGGCCGCCGCGTTCGACGCGCGCCCCGGTTCCCGCGAGCACTGGGACGCGTTCCCGCGCTCGCCGCGTCGGATGATGCTCGTCTGGCTGGTCGAGGCCCGGCGTCCGGAGACCCGTGCCAAGCGCGTGACCGAGATCGCCGAGCGGGCCGCCGCCGGTGAGCGGGCCCGCGGCTGACCTCCGCACACCCGTCCCCCGGTCGGGTGGTTCGGGCGCTCGGTAGCCATTCAACTACAGCGTTGTAGCTGGTCAGAGCTTCGCGGGCGGGCTAGTGTCGCCGTGCGGAGCGCTTCCCCCGCCCCGTGCAGACCGTCCGCACACCTGGGGGAGGACCCATGCCAGAAGCACGCCCGTACAGCAGTCGTGAGGACCAGGAGTCGCGGGAGATGCAGGCCGCGGCCGAGCGGCTGCGCGACCTGCCGGACGTGCCCCCGCCGCTGCGCGCGGCCGTCGCGCACACCTTGTACGCCGCGGCCACCGAGCTGACCAACGGGCGCAGGCTGCCCGTCGAGGTCCGCCGCGCGGCCCGGCACGTGGTGCAGGCGATCGCCGAGGTCGCCCCGGCCGAGCGGTAGGCCACCCGCCTCCCCCGTCGAGAACGAAGTTGTCGTGATCAACAGGGCTTGTTGATCACGACAACTTCGTTCTCGACGGAAACGCCACGGGGGTGGGGGTCGGTGGTCCACAGTGTGCAGCCATGGATGGCCCCTTCCTCGGATCGCTCGCCGTCGCCGCCGGGCTGCTGACTCCGGCCGACCTGCGCAGCGGGCGCTTCGTCCCGCTCTTCCGCGACGTGTACGTCGACGCCGACGCCGTCGCCGGTGCGGAGATCGACCTCGTGCTGCTGTCGCGGGCCGCCTACCTGCTCATGCCCGAGGACGGGGCGCTGTGCGGGTTCTCCGCCGCGGCCCTGCTCGGCGCGGACTGCAGCCCGGCAGGGGCGGCCGCCGAGTTCATCGCCCCGCGCGGCGACGTGGGCAACCGCCGCGGGCTCGTCGTCCGGCAGGCGGCGCTGGCGCCCGAGGAGGTCTGCCTCGTGGGGCCGTACCGGGTCACCACGGCCGAACGCACCGCCTACGACCTGGGCCGCAGGCTGGACGTACCCCGTGCGGTGGCCGCGGTGGACTCGCTCGCCCGGATCGGCCGCTTCGACCCGTCGGCGCTGCTCGACGGGCCGGTCGGGGCCCGCGGGCGCAGGCGGCTCCGCGAGGTCGTCGCGCTGGCCGATCCGCTGGCCGAGTCGACGATGGAGACGCGGCTGCGGCTGGTGCTGGTCGGCGGCGGGCTCCCGCGCCCGACGTCGCAGTTCGCGGTCCGGACCGCCGACGGCGCCGTGGTCGCCCGGGTCGACCTCGCCTACCCCGACGCCCGGCTCGCGCTGGAGTACGACGGCGCCCACCACTTCGACGACGAGTTCTCCCGCCTCGACCGCCGCCGCGACCTGCTGCTCGACGAGCTCGGCTGGCAGACCATGCGGTTCACCAGCGACGACGTGCTGCGCACCCCGAACGACACGGTGCGCCGCGTCCGGAACCGGCTGGCCGAGCGCCTGGCCCGCCTCGCCCCCTGATCGGCCCCGTCGAGAACGAAGTTGTCGTGATCAACAGGGCCGAATGATCACGACAAGTTCGTTCTCGACGGAAACCCCCGGGGCGAGGGATCAGGACTGGTGGGGGTAGGAGGACGTGGCGGGGGCGACGAACGTCTCCTTGATCGTGCGGGGGCTCACCCAGCGCTGCAGGTTGTAGATCGAGCCGGCCTTGTCGTTGGTGCCCGAGGCCCGGCCGCCGCCGAAGGGCTGCTGGCCGACGACCGCGCCGGTGGGCTTGTCGTTGACGTAGAAGTTGCCGGCCGCGAA
The DNA here is from genome assembly GCF_018531445.1 of Pseudonocardia lacus. Lineage (GTDB taxonomy): Bacteria > Actinomycetota > Actinomycetes > Mycobacteriales > Pseudonocardiaceae > Pseudonocardia > Pseudonocardia lacus. The sequence continues at coordinate 10,330 of NZ_JAHDTH010000041.1, read as the reverse complement.
CCGCAGCGCCTCGGACGCCTTCACCACCGCGGCGCGATCGGTGGCGATGATCGAGCCGGTCAGCCCGTAGGGCGAGCCGCCGTCGACCTGCTCCAGGACGGCGTCGAAGTCGGCGTCGTCGTAGACGTGCACGCTGAGCAGCGGGCCGAAGTACTCGGTGCGGAACATCTCGTGGGCCGGGTCCTCGCCGACGACGATCGTCGGGCGCACGAAGTAGCCGACCGAGTCGTCCGCGGTGCCGCCGACCAGCACGTCCAGCTCGGCCCGGGCCAGCTCCTGGGCCTTGGCGACCTTGTCGAACGCGCGGCGGTCGATGACGGCGCCCAGGAAGTTGCCGAAGTCGGCCACGTCGCCCATCGGCAGCGACTCGACCTCGGAGGCCAGGTCGTCGCGCAGCCGGGCCCACACCGAGCGCGGCACGAACGCCCGCGACGCCGCCGAGCACTTCTGGCCCTGGTACTCGAACGCCCCGCGGACCAGGGCCGTGCGCAGCACGTCGACGTCGGCCGACGGGTGCGCCACCACGAAGTCCTTGCCGCCGGTCTCGCCGACCAGGCGCGGGTAGGTGGCGTAGCCGCCGATGTGCGCGCCCACCTGCCCCCACAGGTGCTGGAAGGTGGCCGAGGAGCCGGTGAAGTGGATGCCGGCCAGGGCCCGGTCGGCCAGCAGCACCTCCGAGACGTCGCGGCCGTCGCCGGTCAGCAGGTTGATCACCCCCGGCGGCAGCCCCGCCTCCTCCAGCAGTCGCATCGTCAGGTGCGCGGCCAGGCCCTGGGTGGGGGAGGGCTTCCAGATCACCGCGTTGCCCATCAGGGCGGGTGCGGTGGGCAGGTTGCCGGCGATGGCGGTGAAGTTGAACGGGGTGATCGCGTAGACGAAGCCCTCCAGCGGGCGGTAGTCCATGCGGTTCCAGACCCCGGGGCCGCTGGTCGGCTGCTCCGCCAGGATCCGGCGGCCGTAGTGGACGTTGAAGCGCCAGAAGTCGGCCAGCTCGCACGCGGCGTCGATCTCGGCCTGGTAGCAGGTCTTGGACTGACCCAGCATCGTCGCGGCGTTGATCCGGTCGCGCCACGGGCCCGACAGCAGGTCGGCCGCGCGCAGCAGCACCGCGGCCCGCTCGTCGTAGGGCAGCGCGCGCCACTCCCGCCCGGCCCGCAGCGCGGCCTCCACCGCCGACTTCGCGTCGCCGTGGGTGGCGTTCGCGCTGGTGCCCAGGACGTGGCCGTGGTCGTGCGGGGCGACGACGTCGAAGCGCGAGCCGCCGGCCATGTGCTGGCGGCCGTCGACGGTGACGGTCAGCTCGTGCTGCTGGGCGCCCAGCTCGGCCAGCGCTGCCTGCAGGCTCGCGCGCTCGGGGGAGCCCGGGGCGTAGTCGCGCACGGGTTCGTTGCGCGGGGCCGGGGTGGTCGTGGTCGCGTCCATGGGGTGAGCCTCCCGATCGGGTTGGCCTCGGTGTGGGGGTGTGCCGACCACCCTAGGAAGCCTGCCGGTCCGCTGCCAGCGAGCGCCGCGCGCACTATCGTCGCCACGAAAAGTGGTGATCCGCACCGGGACAGCGACGATCCGGAACCGGTCCCGTCCCCGAGGGAGGCCCCGTGCTCAGGACCGTCGTACTCGCCGCCGCCCGCTCGCCGCTGGTGCGGCGGGTGGTCGAGTCCGGGCCGTTCGACCCGCTGGTCGGCCGGTTCGTGGCCGGCACCCGCGACGACGACGCCGTGGCCGCGGTGCGCAGGCTGACCACCGACCGCTACGTCACCGTCGACCACCTCGGCGAGGACACCACCGACCGCACCCAGGCCGACGCCATCGTGGCCGCCTACCTGCGGCTGCTCATCCGGCTCGCCGACGAGGGGCTGGCCCACCGCACCGAGGTGTCGGTCAAGCTGTCCGCGCTCGGGCAGCGGCTCCCGGTGGACGCCGACAAGATCGCCCTGGACTCGGCCCGGCAGATCTGCGCGGCCGCGGGGGCCGCCGGCACCACGGTCACCGTCGACATGGAGGACCACACGACCACCGACCGCACCCTGGAGACGGTGCGCGAGCTGCGCGTCGACTTCCCGTGGACGGGCGCGGTGCTGCAGTCGCAGCTGCGCCGCACCGAGGCCGACTGCCGCGACCTGGCCGGTCCGGGCAGCCGGGTGCGGTTGTGCAAGGGCGCCTACGACGAGCCGTCGTCGGTGGCGTTCCGCACCGCCCACGAGGTCGACCGCTCGTTCGTGCGCTGCCTGCGGGTGCTGATGGAGGGCCGGGGCGTGCCGATGGTGGCCACCCACGACCCGCGGCTGATCGACATCGCCCGCGTGCTGGCCGCCCGCAACGGCCGCACCGCCGCCGACTGGGAGCTGCAGATGCTCTACGGGGTGCGCCCGCGCGCCCAGGCCGAGTTCGCGGCCGAGGGCCTGCGGATGCGGGTCTACCTGCCCTACGGCACCGAGTGGTTCGGCTACTTCATGCGCCGCCTCGGCGAGCGCCCGGCCAACCTCGCCTTCTTCGCCCGGGCCCTGCTCACCCGGTCGTGACCCGGTCCCAGCTCCGGGTGGGGCAACACTGAGCGCTGAACGGCGGCAATGGGCGGCACAGCGGTAATGGGCTGATCGACCGCGCCGATACCGGAACGGATCCGCTCGCTCCCCCCATGGCCCCCGCTCCCCCTGGCCGCCCGGCCGCGTACCGGATCCGGACAGCCGGGCGGGCGCCCGGGAACCACGCGGCGGCGGGTCGGGCGACCCGCCGACCCGCGGCGATCAGATCGGGGACCGGCCGATGGTGCCGACGCGTGCGCGTCGACTCGCGGGGAAGGGCGCGGCGTCGATGGCGCTCGTCGTGGCGCTGGCCGGCTGCGGGGACGCCCCGCCGCCCGCCCTCGCCCCGGCCGCGACCTTCACGACGGCGGAGGTCGAGGTGTGCACCGAGCTCAAGCGCACGGCCGACCTGAGCTTCGCGGTCATCTTCGACGGCCAGGACGACCCGCCCACCCCGGAGAACGTGGCGCAGCTGCGGGAAGACCTGGCCGACTACGCGGAGGAGGTGCGGGACGCGGCCGCGCGGACCACCGACCCGGCCCTGCGCCCCGTCCTCGACACCGCTCTCGCCACCGCGGAAGAGGTGGCCTGGGTGAGCAGCATGGAAGAGCTGCGCGGGACGCCCTTCAAGTCCGTCGGCATCCAGGTGCGCAAGGTGTGCGGCGAGCTGCTGGCCCGGGCCGCGGCCGCCGAGCCCGAGCCGCAGCCGCCGCCCACCGAGCAGGTGGGCCCGGAGTGCGACCTGCCGGTGGTCTTCGACATCCCGCAGGGGTGGTGGACCGCGGCCGAACCGGACGGCCGGACCTTCGACGACGGCGCCGTCGGCACGTTCTCCAAGGTGTGCGAGATCGCCGCGACCGAGCGCGCCGGCTCGCGGGGGACCGTCTCCGTGGCGACGGCCCCCGCATCGGCGGGCGACCCGCTCAGCGCCCTGGTCGACTACCTCGCCGCCGCAGACGAATCCGACGTCTACGACGAGGTGCGCCGCCCGACCTTCACCACCCGGCGCGCGGCCGCCGGCCTGGCCGCCTCGGAGGCCGCCTTCCAGGCCGAACGCGCCGGCGAGACCGTCCTGGTCAGGGTCTGCGTGGTGGCGGTGCCCGACGGCCTCGTCGCGCTGCGGTTCAACGCCTACTTCGACGAGGACGGAGCCGCCGTCGAGGAGGGCTACGAGTTGGCCCTGCAGACCCTGCGGCTGCGCTGACCCCGGTCAGCGCCCGAACACCGGCGACCCCCACTCGGTGGCCTCGCGCAGCTGCCGCTTGAGGATCTTGCCGCCCGGGTTGCGCGGCAGCGGCTCGGCGGAGACGGCGAAGAACTGCGGGACCTTGAAGTCGGCCAGCCGCTCGCGCAGGTACGCGACCACCTGCTCGGGCTCGAAGTCGGCACCGGGGACCGGCACGACGACGGCACCGACCTTCTCGCCCATGACGTCGTCGGGCACCGCGACGACCGCCGCGTCGGCCACGCCCGGCGCCCCCGCCAGCGCGTTCTCCACCTCCACCGAGTACACGTTCTCGCCGCCGCGGTTGATCATGTCCTTGGCCCGGTCGACCACCCGGACCAGGCCGCTGCCGTCGACGCCGGCCAGGTCGCCGCTGTGCAGCCAGCCGTCGACGAACGTCGCCGCGGTCGCCTCGGGCTTGTTCCAGTAGCCGCGCACCACGTTGGGCCCGCGGATGAGCAGCTCGCCGACCCCGCTGACCGGGTCGACGTCGGCCAGCGCGAGGTCGACCACCGGCGCCGCGAAGCCCACCGAGTCGGCGTGCTCGGCGGCCCACTCGTGGGGCAGGAACGTCGAGATCGACGAGGTCTCGGTGAGCCCGAAGCCGTTGCCGACCCGGGCGTTGGGAAACTTCTCGGTGATCCGGCGGACCAGCGCGGGCGCGATCGGCGCGCCGCCGTAGCAGACCCGGGTGACCGCGCTGACGTCGACGGAGTCGAACTCGGGCTGGGCCATCGCCAGCGCGTAGATGGCCGGCACGCTGGTCAGCAGGTTGATGCGCTCGTCGACGATCGCCCGCAGGAACCCGTGCACGCTGAACGCGGGCAGCACGACCGTGCAGCCGTGCAGCGCGATCTGCACGAGCAACTGGCTGTTGCAGCCGGTGACGTGGAACAGCGGCACCGAGACCAGGTTGCGCACCGAGGGCCCGTCGGCCCGGTCGACCTCGATGACCCGCAGCGCCGTCTCGATGTTGGACAGGAAGTTCTCGTGGCTGGTCATCGCCCCCTTGGGGAAGCCCGTGGTGCCGCTGGTGTAGAAGATCGCGGCCAGGTCGTCGTGGCCGAGTCCCCCGGCGACCTGCGGCTCGCCGTCGGGCAGCGCCTCGCCGGGGCGCAGCACCGCCCGCGCGCCGGAGTCCTCCAGCACGTAGGCGATCTCCGGCTCGGCGAACCGGGTGTTCACCGGCACCGCCACCGCCCCGGCCAGCACCGTGCCCAGGAACCCGAGCACCCAGTCGGCGCCGGCCGGCAGCAGGTTCGCGACCCGGTCGCCGCGGCGCACCCCGCCGGCCACCAGCCCGCCGGCCACCCGGGCGGCCCCGTCCCAGAGCTGCCGGTAGGTCAGCCGGGGCCCGCCGATCTCGACCAGCGCCTCGCCGTCCGGGTTGGCCTCGACCGCCCCGTGCAGCAGCTCGACCAGCGACGGCACCAGCCCCGTGTAGTGCGCCACACCGGCGGCGTCGCGCACGACGCCGGAGTCGTCGAAGGGCGCCTCGCCGCGGGGCAGCGGCTCGACCGCGCTCACGAGCCCGCCGGGGTGAAGTAGCGGCGCGGGTTGTCGACCAGCATCGTGGTGATCTGCTCGTCGGACACGCCGGACTCGCGCAGCGCCGGCAGCACGTCCTCGGGGATGTGCTGGTAGTTCCAGTTGGGCGCGGTGGCGGCCAGCGCGGCCTGCCCGGCCTCGCCGGAGAAGAAGTCCATGTAGCAGGCGGCGTCGTGGGCGAGCACGATCCGGTCGGCGTAGCCCTGCGCGCACAGCGCGGCGATGGCGGCGACCCGCTGGGCGGTGGGCAGGAACAGGTCGAGGCCGAACCGGTCGCAGCCGATCGTGGCGCCCTGATCCATGATCCACTTGAGGTAGTCGAGGTCGTCGGTGTCGCCGGCGTGGCCGACGACCACCTTGGTGAGGTCGACGCCGTGCTTGGCGTAGAACTCCACGGCCAACCGGCCGGTCTGGTGGATGGAGTTGGTGTGCACGGTGATCGGGACCCCGGTCTCCTGGTGGGTCTGGCTGATCGCCGTCTGCACGCGGGTCTGGTCGGGGGTGAGCCCGCGCTCCTCGACCACGCACTTGAGGAACGCCGCCTTGACCCCGGTGTCGGCGATGCCTTCCCGGATGTCCTTGACGAACATCTCGGTCAGCAGCTCCGGGCCGCCCAGCAGGGTGCCCGGGCCGCGGTAGTGGAAGAAGTGCGGGATCTCGTCGAAGACGTAGAGCCCGGTCGCGGCCACGATGTTGATGTCGACCTCGGCGTTGATCCGCTGGACGCGCGGGATGTAGCGGCCCAGCCCGACGACGGTGGGGTCGACGATCGTGTCGACCCCGGACTCCTTGAGCCTGCGGAGCTTGGCGATCGCGTCGGCGACCCGCTCCTCCTCGTCCCAGTACTGGTCGCCGTAGTTCTGCATGACGTCCGGGGTGAGCACGAAGACGTGCTCGTGCATGAGCGTGGTGCCGAGCGCGTCGACCTCCACCGGACCGCGGACCGTCTCAACCGCCACCATGCCTGGCCTCCTCGCCACCCGACCACACCGTCGACTTGTCGATCGTGGTCGCCGTCACGGCGGATGGTCAAGGACCGCCCCGTACGTACGACGGGGGCTGTACGACGGCGTGACCGGGCGGCGCGGACGTCAGAAGAGGTCGGCGACCAGCTCCACGGCGCGCTCCATCACCCGCCGCTGCGACGGCGGCATCGTCGAGCCCCAGTCGGTCATCAGGGTCTCGGCCAGCGGGTTCCAGGCGCCGCGGGTCCGATCGCCGGCGGCGTGCTCGGCGCGGATCACCGCGGCCAGCTCGACGGCCAGCGCGTCGACCGTCGCGGGGTCGGCGTCGACGTCGGCGAGCGCGTCGAAGCGGTGGGCCAGCTCGGCGTAGTCGGTGCGCTGCACGAGCCGCTCGAACATCCCCACGTACTCGGCGACGATGGCGTCGGTGCGCTCCGGGTGCAGGGCCAGGTCGAGCAGGAGCAGTTCCTTCTCCTTCGCGATCGCCCTGGCCGGGGCGCCGTCGGCGGCGGCCTTCGCGAACATCGCCGCCAGCGGCTCGGGCAGGTCGGGGTCGGGGCTCTGCGCGCGCAGCCGGGCCAGGTGCTCGCGCTGCGCGGCGATCCGCTCGGCCTGCGCGGCCAACTCGGCGTCCAGCGCGTCGAGGGCCTCGTGCAGGGCGGGTTCGGGGCCGTCGAGGAGTTCACCGATCCGGTCCAGCGCCAGGCCCAGCTCGCGCAGCCGCCGCACCCGCAGCAACCGGATGAGCGCGGCCGCGCCGTAGCGGCGGTAGCCGGAGCGGTCGCGCGGGGGCTCGGGCAGCAGGCCGATGCGGTGGTAGTGGCGCACCGCGCGGACCGTCGTGCCGGCCAGCCCGGCCAGCTCACCGATCGTCAGCACCGGGGACGACCTCCGTCGGTTCGAGCGTGCGCAGGGCCGGGGCCAGCAGCGCCGCCAGCACGACGAGCACCCACAGCCCGGCCACCAGCATGCCGGTCGTGCGCACCCCCGTCGCCACCACCAGCAGGCCCGCTGCGAGCATCCCGACCGGCGCCACGGCGAGCACCGCCGCGTTCTGCAGGCCCATCACCCGCCCCCGCACCCGCTCCGGGATCCGCTCGCCCAGCAGCACCGCCGTGATCGCCGACAGCGGTCCCATCCCCAGCCCGACCAGCACACCGGCGCCCAGCAGCAGCGGCGCGGGCGGCAGCAGCGCCAGCACGACCATCCCCGCGGTGGCGGCGAGCAAGGACACGACGAACGCCGTGCGCCGCGCGACCTTCACACCCACCGCCGCGTAGAGGACGGCGCCCCCGATCCCGCCCAGCGCGATGGCCGTGATCACCAGCCCCAGCACGCCCGGCGAGTCCAGGGCCACCAGGTGGACGGGCAGCACGAGCCCCTGCAGCGGCGCGATCGCCGCGACGGCCCCCACCGAGATCAGCGTGATGGTGAGCAGCAGCCGGTCGCCGCGCAGCACCGCCCACGCCGGGCCCATCTCCAGGAACCCGCTGCGCCCCGTCGCCGCGCCCACCCCGGCCGGCAGCGTGGCGGTGACCGCCGCGGCCAGCGCCGAGCAGGCCGCCGTCGTCCACAGCACGGTGACCGGGTCCAGCAGCGCCAGCAGCCCACCGGCCACCGCCGGCCCGACGATCAGCACGACCCCGCCGATCCCCTCGCGCAGCCCCGCCAGCCGCTCCAGCGGCACCCCCGCCGCGGCGGCCACGTCGGGCGCGAGCGCCTCCCGCGCCGTCATGCCGGGCACGTCGAACAGCGCGCCGGCGATGCCCAGCGCGATGAACCAGGCCAGCGTGAGCCCGGTCCAGGCGTCCACCAGCGGCAGCGCCGCGATCGACGCCGCCGAGGCGAGGTCGGCGCCGACGGAGATCCGGCGGCGGCCGAACCGGTCGACGACCCCGCCGCCGACGACGGCGGCCAGCAGCATGGGCAGGGCCGCCGCGGCGGCGATGATGCCGGCCGCGGCGGCGTCGCCGGTGCGGACCAGGACGAGCCAGGGCAGGGCCACGCCCGCCACGGCGTTGCCGAACAGCGAGAGCGCGTCGGCGAGGAGGTATCGGACGACCATGGCGACGACTCTGCGACCCTGACCTTGCGTCAGGGTCAAGCGGTGTGCCGGGGTCCTGGGCCCGGTGATCGCTGGCACGCCGCTGAACGTCCCGGCGGCTCCCGTAGCGCCACGCACACCTGCTGGCCGCTGCGCACACGTCCCGCCATGTGCGTCGAAGCCGACCGGTGTGCGTGGGCCGGGCGGTGTGCGCGGGCCGGGCGGGAGCGATCAGGCGTGGTCGAGGAACGCGGCCAGAGCGGCGGGGGAGTGGTAGTGGTGCGCGCGGAGGCCGGCCTCGCGGGCGGCGGCGACGTGGCCCTCGGTGTCGTCGACGAACAGGCACTCCGCCGGTGCCCGGTCCAGCCGCGCGCAGACCAGGGCGAACACCCGCGGGTCGGGCTTGGCCACGCCCAGCTCGTGGCTGGAGAAGACCCGGTCGAGCTCGCGGTCGAGGCCGACGGCGGCGAGGTCGCGCGGGAGGCGGCTGGTGGCGTTGGTCAGCGCGACGACCGGTGCCCGCCTGCGGTAGCGCCGCACCAGCTCCAGCACCTCGGCGTCGACCGCCCCGGACGACGCCGACCACTCGGCCACCGCCGCCCGGGCGGCCGGGCCGTGCGCGGCGGCCAGCGCCGCGGTGACGTCGGCGCGCCAGCGGTCGTCGTCGACGGCGCCGGTGATCGCGCGGTGCAGCAGGTCGGGCTCGAAGGCCGCGGCCAGCAGGGCGCCGCGGGGCAGGCCGTGGCGGGCCTCGACGGCGTCGAGCGGCTCCCAGCGGCGCAGCACGCCGTCCAGATCGATGATCAGCGGCGCGGGCACGGTCAGGGGTTGCCGTAGACCTTCGTCGGCTCGACCAGCACGACGGCCCGGCGCTCGGCGGCCATCACCCGGTCGTAGTCGTCCCAGTCGTTGTGGGTGCCGCCCGCGGCGGTGAACACCTCGCGCAGCAGCAGCCGCAGGCGCTCGGCGTCGACGCCGTCGGCGGGGTCGTCGGGGCCGATCAGCTCGCTGGAGCCGTCGACGCCGACCCAGCGCCAGCCGGCCCGGAACAGCAGCGAGGTGGCCGGGCGGGCGCGCAGGTTGCGCAGCTTGACCGGACCGTAGGTGACGTACCCGACGACCGGTCGGCCGGTCGTCGGGTGGTCCAGCACGCCGGCGTTGACCAGCGAGCTGTGCGGGGTGCCGTCGGCGCGCACGACGCTGACCGAGGCCAGGCCGGCGTCCAGGGCGACGAGGCGCCGGACCGGGGCGAGATCGGGGGAGTCCACGGGGAGGACTCTGCCACTACCCGGTGACTGCGGGTGATCCCCTACGCCCGCGTCGCCGAGCTGCTGGGCCGCAGGTGCCGCAGCGCCTCCGGAAGGTCGACGACGTCGGCGTACTTGGCGTCCAGGTCGCGCAGGTTCTGCTCGTGCAGCTCGGGGGTGCGGTCGGCGCAGGCCTGGCGCACCACCTGCGGCCGGAAGCCGTGGCCGAGCGCGTCGGTCGCGCTGGCCCGGACGCAGCCCGACGTCGAGACCCCCGTGACCACCACCGTGTCGACGCGGGCGGCGTGCAGCGTGGCGGCCAGCGACGTCGCGAAGAAGGCCGAGGCGTACTGCTTCGCCACCACGGGCTCGCCCGGCTCCGGTGCGAGCACCAGCTCGCCCCAGCCGCCCCCGGCGTCCTCGGCGAACGCGGCCAGCGCCGGTACCTTCACCGCGAACAGCCCGCTGTCGGCCATCCCGCGCGTGTACCGCACGACCGTCCAGACGACCGGGTGCCCGCCCGCCCGCGCCGCCTCGACCAGCGCCGCCGTCGCGTCCACCGCGGGCCCCGGCTGGGGCAGCTCGAACGGCCCGCCCGGCGCGGTGTAGGCCCGCACCAGGTCCACGACCAGCACCGCCGGCCGCGAACCCCAGCCCACGCGCCCCGAGAACGCCGTCCCGTGCGGTCCGCTCATCACCGCCCCCACCCCGTCGAGAACGACGTTGTCGTCCGATTGGACCGGTCCAATTGAAGACAACGGCGGTGTAGAAGGGGGACC
>NZ_JAHDTH010000040.1 GCF_018531445.1 Pseudonocardia lacus | reverse complement strand
CGGGCGCCACCGCGGGGGGCGGGCAGGGCCCCGGCCCAACTCCACGCCAACGTCGTTCTCGACGGGTCACCATGTGGGGCGGGTGGGGGCGGGGAGGCCGGTCTCGGCCTCGCAGCGGGCGAGGAGCTCGTCGATGGGCGGGCCCATGTCGAAGACCGGGAGCTCGGCGGGGCGGTCGGCGCGCAGCTGTTCGCGCAGCGCGGTCGTGGCCGCCTCCTCGACCTCCTGCGAGTCGGTCAGCACGACGCCGTAGCGGCGCGCGCCGTCGGCGCTGACCAGGCCGCGGCGCACCTCCAGGGCGACCAGCGCGGGGTCGCGCTCCAGCGGGTCGCCCCAACCGCCACCGCCCCAGGTGACGAAGTGCAGCACGTCGCCTGGGGAGACCGGCACGTCGTGGCACTTGCTGGGCAGCACCTCGCGGGTGCCGTCGGCGCGCTCGATCCACTTGGTCCCGCGGGCGCCCGGGGTGCCGCCGTTGACGCCCCACGGGTAGGTCAGCCAGCGGTCGTCGTGGATGGCGATCTCGCCCGGCTCCTCGAAGACGTAGGCCACGTCGACGCCGTTGCCGCCGCGGTGCAGGCCGGCGCCGCCGGTGTCGGCGACCGTCTCCCACTTCTCGATCCGCAGCGGGTAGTAGGACTCCAGGTACTCGCAGGGGATGTTGACGAAGCTGGGCCACAGCGAGTGGCCGTCGGGGCCGTCGCCCAGCGGTCGGCCCGGGATGCCGCCGAAGCCGATCGAGTACAGCTGGAACCACTCGCCGGCCCGGTCGCCGGACGTGTAGTGCCCGGAGTACATGAAGTGCGGGCTCGACGAGAAGCCCGCCGCGTTGAGCAGCGCCGGGTTCGTCTGCCCGAGCAGCCCGCCGAACAGGTCGAACACCCGGCCGATGCCGTGGTTGCGGCCGTTGAGCGAGGCCGGGTGCTTCGGCTTCCAGTACGAGCCGTCCGGGATCGTCACGTCGACCAGCGGGTAGAACCCGTCGTTCCAGAGGATCTGCGGGTCGGCCACGGTGATCATGTAGATCCCGAAGAACATCCGGGTCAGGTTCTCGTTGATGTAGTAGTTGATCGGGCCGGCGGCCTGCGGGCTCGACCCGGTGAAGTCCAGGTGCACCTTCTCGCCGGTGCGGGTGAGCGAGAGCTTCAGCTCGTAGGGGCCGTGGCCGACGCCGTCGTCGCAGATGTAGTCGGTGAACGAGAGCGTGCGGCCCTCCTCGAACACCGCGCTCAGCAGCACCTTCATCGCGTCGTAGTTGCGCTGCAGCAGCGCGTCCAGCGCGGCCAGGTAGGTGCCGGTGCCGAACCGTTCGCACATCTCCACGACCCGGCGCCCCGCCGTGCGGCAGGCCGCGACCAGGCCGTTGAGGTCGGCGCGGTTCCAGTTCGGCATCCGCACCTGGTTGAGGATGATCCGCAGCGCGTCCTCGTTGAGCACGCCGCGGCGGTAGAGCTTGAAGGGCGGGATGACCACGCCCTCCTCGTAGATGGTGCGCGCGTCGGTGGGCATCGAGCTGGGGGTCTTGCCGCCCACGTCGGACATGTGCCCGAACATCGACGCCCACCCGACCACCCGCCCGTCGTGGAAGATCGGCATGACCACGAGCCAGTCGTTGGCGTGGCTGATCGCCGCCCCGCAGGCGTACGGGTCGGAGGTGAGCAGGACGTCGCCCTCCTCGACGGTGTCGTCGAAGCCGTCGAGGAAGTCGGGCACCGAGAGCCCGAACTGGCCGACGACCATCTTCCCGTCCGGGTCGCCGATCAGCGGGAACTCGTCGTGCTGCTCGCGGATGCCCGGGGACAGGGCGGTGCGGAAGAGCACCTCGTCCATCTCGTAGCGGGCGTTGCGCAGCCCGTTCTCGATCAGGTCCAGGGTGACCGGGTCGACCGCCGGCTTCTCGACGGCGCCGGTCGCGGTCTCGATGATGCGTGCCATCGCTCAGCCCTCCACCGGGTTGATGAGCAGGCTGCCCGACGCGTGCACGGTGGCCGCGTGACCGGGCAGGACGAGGGTGGTCGAGTCCATCTCGGTGATGATCGCCGGCCCGACGACCACGTGGCCGGCCCGCAGGCCGGCCCGGTCGTAGATCGCCGCCTGCACGGACTCGCCCGAGATGTGGATCGCGTGCCGGTCGACCGGTTCCGGGTCGCCGTCGGCGTCGGGCAGGGTCGTGGTCGCGACCTCCGGGCGCGGCCCGGAGACCATGGCCCGGGCGTTGACCAGCTCGTGGTCGGTGCCCAGCAGGAACGAGAACAGCCGCTCGTGCTCGCTGTCGAAGGCCGCGGCGAGGCGGTCGAGAGCGGCCGGGTCGTCCAGCCAGCCGGGCTCGACGTCGACACCGATCTCGAAGCCCTGCCCGTGGTAGCGGACGTCGACCTGGTAGGTCGTGGTCTGGTCGGCCTCCCCGACGCCCTGCCCGGCCAACCGGGCCCCGGCCTCGGCGGCCAGCTCGCGCAGGATGGCGGCCAGCCCGTCGCCGGTCAGGTCGGCGAAGCGGCGCAGCACGGTGCGGGCCGACTCGCTGCGCTTGGACGTCGTCGCGTCGCCGAGCGCGCAGAGCACGCCGGGGGAGGGCGGCACGATCACCGGCCAGGCCCCGGTCAGCCTGCCCAGCGCGTTGGCGTGCAGCGGGCCCGCGCCGCCGAACGCGACCAGCGCGAAGTCGCGGGGGTCGAAGCCCTGCTGCACCGACACCAGCCGCAGCCCGCCGAGCATGTTCTCGTTGACGATGTCGACGATCCCGGCCGCGGCGGCCTCCGCCGAGGCCAATCCCATCGCGTCGGCGACGGTGCCGACCGCCGCGCGGGCCGCCTCGACGTCGAGGGTGATCTCGCCGCCGGCCAGCGAGGACGGCAGGTAGCCGAGCACGACGTTGGCGTCGGTCACGGTGGGATCGGGGCCGCCCTTGCCGTAGGCGGCCGGTCCGGGATCGGCGCCCGCGGACTGCGGGCCGACCCGCAGCGCCCTGGTCAGCTCGGGGACGTGCGCGATCGAGCCGCCGCCTGCGCCGACCGTGCGGACGTCGACGCTGGACGCGCGCACCGTCAGGTCGCCGACCTTGGTCTCGCGCCCGATGCGCGGCGACAGGCCCTGCACCAGGGCCACGTCGGTGGAGGTGCCGCCCATGTCGAAGGTGATCAGGTCGCGGTAGCCGCACTGCTCGGCGACCCAGACCGCTCCGGTCACCCCGCCGGCCGGGCCGGACAGCAGCATCGTCACCGGCGCCTCGACGGCCGCCCCGGCGGCGGACAGGCCGCCGTCGCTGCGCAGGATGGCCAGCTCGCCGGCGACCCCGCCGTCGCGCAGCTTCTCGGACAGGGTGCCGATGTAGCGGCGGACCTGGGGCTGCACGTAGCCGTTGGCCACCGTGGTGACGGTGCGCTCGTACTCGCGCAGCTCGGGCAGCACGTCGCTGGACAGCGAGACCGGCACCCCGGGCAGCACCTCGGCGGCGATCTCGGCGACCCGGCGCTCGTGCCGCGGGTCGGCGAAGGAGTTGATCAGCGAGACGGCCAGCGCCTGGATGCCGCGCCCGGCCAGCTTCCCGAGCTGGGCGCGCACGTCGTCCTCGTCGAGCGGGCGGACCACCGAACCGTCGCTGGCCAGCCGCTCGCGGACCTCGACCGTGTTCTCCAGCGCGGCCAGCGGCTCCGGCTTCGGCCAGATGATCCAGCCGGCCAGCCCGCCCGGCACGTAGGACCGGGCGATCTGCAGGACCTGCCGGAAGCCGTGGGTGGTGACCAGGCCGACCGTGGCGCCCTTGCCCTCCAGGATCGCGTTGGTGGCCACCGTCGTGCCGTGCAGCACCTCGGCGATCTCGCGCATCTCGACGCCGGCCTCGGCGCACACCTTGCCGATCCCGTTCAGCACGCCGACGGCCTGGTCGGAGGGGGTGGAGGCGGTCTTGGCCCGCCAGGTGGCCCCGCTGGCCTCCTCGACCAGCAGCACGTCGGTGAAGGTGCCGCCGACGTCGACACCGAGCCGGTAGGTCATGCGTCCTCCTGAGCCTGACGGGTGGCCCGGACCATCACGACCCGGGCGTTGTGGATGTGGGCGGTCATCACGGCCGCCGCCCACGTCGGGTCGCCCGCGCGCAGCGCGGCGACCATCTCGACGTGGTGGGCCAGGCTGCGGCGCAGCGAGGCGTCGTCATAGGTGTGGAAGTTGCGCAGCACGATCGGTGCGTGCACGGCCCCGGCGAGGGCGGTGGCCATGGCCGGGTGGTCGGCCAGCGCGATGAGCCGGCCGTGGAAGTCGCGGTTGAGGGGGACCAGCGCGTCGAGGTCGCGGCCGGGGCCGGGGCTGCCCACCCGGACCATCCGCTCGGCCAGCTCGTCGAGGGCGTCGGCGTCGGCGGTGGTCGCCCGGGGCACCGCCAGCGCGGTGAGCCGGGGTTCCAGCACGGCGCGCAGCTCGAACACCGCCTCCAGCTCGGCCACCGTCCAGCTGGTGACCCGGGCGCCGCGGTTGGGCGCGATCTCGACCAGGCCCTCGGCGGAGAGCCGGGCCAGCGCCTCGCGGACCGGCGTGCGGCTGACCCCCAGCCGCTCGGCCAGCTCGACCTCGCCGAGGCGGGCACCGGCGGGGAAGGCGCCGTGCAGGATCAGCTCCCGCAGCTCGCCCACCGCCCGCTCCGACGCCCGTGTCACCGCACCTCCAGCCGAGATTGTGTGCAATTTAAGATCGGCGGGTCGCCACGGCAAGGTCTCGCGCGCTACTTTCTCGTTACTGCATACAAACTCGGCACTGCAGACAAAGCCAGGAGGATGCCGGTGGGGAACCTGCTGTCGGAGCCGACGTCGCCGCGGGCGCGACTGCGCGAGCTGCTCGCCGGGACCGGGCCGCTGGTCGCCCCCGGCGCCTACGACGCGCTGTCCGCGCGCCTGGTCGAGCAGGCCGGGTTCGACGTCGTCTACATGACCGGCTTCGGCACCACCGCCTCGCTCATCGGCCGCCCGGACGTGGGGCTGCTGTCCGGGGCCGAGATGGTCGACAACGCCCGCCGGATCGCCGCCGCCGTCGACGTCCCGGTGATCGCCGACGCCGACACCGGCTACGGCAACGCGATCAACGTCCTGCGCACGGTCCGCGAGTACGAGCAGGCCGGCGTGGCCGGGCTGCACCTCGAGGACCAGGTGCACCCGAAGAAGTGCGGGCACATGAGCGGCAAGGCGGTGATCGGCACCGCGGAGATGGTCGGCAAGATCGAGGCCGCGGTCGCCGCCCGCCGCGACCCCGACCTCGTGCTCATCGCCCGCACCGACGCCGCCGCCGTCGAAGGGCTGGACGCGGCCATCGCGCGCGCCCGCGCCTACCTCGCCGCAGGCGCCGACGTGCTGTTCGTCGAGGCCCCGACCAGCGAGGACGACATCGCCCGCGTCGCGGGCGAGCTGGCCGGCGCCGCGCCGCTGGTGTTCAACTGGGCCGAGGGCGGCCGCACGCCGCCGATCCCGCTGGCCCGCATCGCCGAGCTGGGGTTCTCGCTGGTGCTGTTCCCGATCGGCACGCTGCTGGCGGCCACCGCCGGCATCCGCGCGGTGCTGCAGACGCTGCGGGCGGACGGCACACCGGCGGCGGCCATGCCGGGGCTGCCCGGCTTCGACGAGTTCACCGACCTGATCGGCCTGCCGGAGGTCCGCGACCTGGAGAACCGCTTCGCCGGGTCGTGACTGGTTGGACGTTTGCGGCGCCTTCGGCGCTTCGAGGGCCTCCGGCGGTTCCTACGCGGAGGGCAACCTCTGATCTGCAGGGGCTTCCGGGGGTGGAGCGGCCGCTGTACGGCCGGCTTCGCGGCCGGCGGGGGTGGGCCGGGTGTCCTCGCAGGCCGGGGTGGGTGTCGCAGCGCCGGGTGGGTGTCGCAGCGTTGGCTGTGCCGTCGCAGCCCGCCGGCGGGCTGCGAGCACCGACCCGGGGCTGCGAGATCGGCGGGCGCATGATCAATTCGGCCGCCGAGGGACTGTGCGCCGTGACGCCGGAAGGGCGCCCCGCGCCCGCGGCCGACTTCGCCCGGCACCCTCCCCAAGCCCCTGCTTGACGAGGTCGCCCTCCGCGGAGGAGTCGCCGGAGGCAACCGGCCCACCCACCTGGCCCTCACTGTTCGCCCGGACAGGACAGGGCCGAAGCGCCTTCACGCCCGCTGGTCACCTCGCCCAGGGACGTCGCTGTCTACTGCGCCTCCGGCGGCGCTTCCAGCGGGGACCTCGGCTCAAGCACGGGAGCACTCGGGAGGGTGTGGCGCTACCGCGCCCACCGGGCCTGCCTGGGCTCGGCTCGCGGCGCCGCACGCCGCCTCGCCGGCCGGGCTCACAGAGCCGGGGGTGTGCTCGCAGCGCCGGGTGTGGGCGCGCAGCCCGCCGGCACGCTGCGCCATCCCCGCCAGCTCTGTGACACCTCCCGCTAGCGCTGCGAGACCACGCGCCACCGCCGCCGGCGCTTTGCGAGCACCCAGCCGGTACTGCGCCACTCACCTGGCGCTGCGAAACCTTCCCCGCCAGGGGTTGAGGCGTCTTCGCAGGGGTGGTGGGATCTTCGCAGGCGCCGTAGCCCCTGCGGAGGCCACGGGGACTCTGCGAAGTGGCCAACTGGCGTACGCGGGCCTCCCGGGCCGCGTCCGGGCTGGTTGCGGGCCCGCCCTACGCTCGCGCCATGACCAAGGTGCGGGTGGCAGTGGTGTTCGGCGGGCGCAGCAGCGAGCACGCGATCTCCTGCGTGTCGGCCGGCAGCGTGATGAGCCACCTCGACCCGGAGCGGTTCGAGGTGGTGCCGGTCGGCATCACCCCGGACGGCGCCTGGGTGCTGGGCACCGCCGACCCCCGCGAGCTGGTCATCACCGACCGGCAGCTGCCCCGGGTCGACGAGACCCGCACCGCGCTCGCCCTGCCCGGCGACCCCACCCGCGGCGGGCTGGTCGTGCTCGAACCCGACCGGGCCGGGGAGGTGTTCAGCGGCGTGGACGTGGTCTTCCCGGTGCTGCACGGCCCGTTCGGCGAGGACGGCACCATCCAGGGCCTGCTGGAGATGGCCGGCCTGCCCTACGTCGGGGCCGGGGTGCTGGCCAGCGCGGCCGCCATGGACAAGGAGTACGCCAAGAAGCTGCTGGTGGCCGAGGGGCTCCCGGTCGCCGACGCGGTGGTGCTGCGCCGCGGCGCCGACGCGGTGACCGCCGGGCAGCGCGAGCGGCTGGGCCTTCCGGTGTTCGTCAAGCCGGCCCGGGCCGGCTCCTCGGTGGGCATCACGAAGGTCGCCGACTGGGCCGAGCTCGACGCCGCCGTCGCCGCCGCCCGCCGGCACGACCCCAAGGTGCTGGTCGAGGCCGCGGTCGCGGGCCGCGAGGTGGAGATCGCCGTGCTGGAGCTGCCCGACGGCTCCCTGCGGGCCAGCGTGCCGGCCGAGATCCGGATCGTCGGGCGCGACGGGCACGTGCCGGAGTTCTACGACTTCGACGCCAAGTACCTCGACGACGTCTGCGAGTTCGACATCCCCGCCAAGCTCGACGACGCGGTCGCCGAGCGCCTGCGGGAGATGGCGGTCGCCGCGTTCCGCGCGCTGGACGGCCAGGGGCTGGCCCGCGTCGACTTCTTCGTCGGCCCGGACGGCGAGCCCACCGTCAACGAGGTCAACACCATGCCGGGGTTCACCCCGATCTCGATGTACCCGCGGGCGTGGGCGGTGACCGGGGTCGACTACCCGACCCTGCTCAGCACCCTGGTCGAGACCGCGATCGCGCGCGGGACCGGCCTGCGGTGAGCGTCGACCCGCGGGTCCCCGCCCGGCCGGCCCGGTAGCGCAGCCGTGCGCCGTCGTCGCCTCGTCGCCGCCGCGGTGGTCGCCGCGGCCGCGTCCATCACGGTCACCGTCCTCGGCGACCCCGGCCGGCCCGCCGCGGCCGAGGGCCCGGCGCCGACGGCGTTCGCGTCCGCCGCCACGGGCAGCCCGACGACCACCACCCCGACCGTCACCTCGCCCGCCGCCCCGGCCCCGACCGGTTCGCTCTCGGTGACGCTGCCCGACCCGATGACCGGGGCGCCCATCGCGGCGTTCTGCGTGGAGGTGGTCGACGACGACGTCGTGCGCGACGGCTGCACCGACACCGGCACCCTGCTGCTGGCGGACGTCCCGGCGGGCGACTACCTGGTGCTGGCCTACCGCGCCGGGCAGAGCGCGGTCACCGGGGTGGCCCGCCGGGAGGTCGTGGCCGGCGAGGTCGCCGAGGTCGCCGCCGCCGAGTAGGGCGGTCTCACCCCGGCTCGACCACCCGCCCGTGCACCAACCGCGTGAGCGGACCGCCCAGCGGGTGGCGGCGGCCCTCGACGCGCACCCAGCGCGGTCCGCCGAAGGGCTCCTGCTCCTCGACGTCGACCACCACACCGGGGAAGACGCCCAGCTCGCCCAGGTAGCGCAGGGCGGCGCTGTCGCGATCGGAGACGCGGTCGACCTCGAACCGGCAGCCGGTGGGCGCGGAGTCCAGCGCGGCGCTCCAGCCCTCCTCGTGCGGGCCGTCGCGGGGCGGGATGGGGTCGCCGTGGGGGTCGTGGGTGGGGTGGCCGAGCGCGGCGGCGATGCGGTCCTCCAGCCGTTCGCTCAGCGCGTGCTCCAGCTGCTCGGCCTCGGCGTGCACCTCGTCCCACGGGACGTCGAGCATCCGGGCCAGGAACGTCTCCAGCAGCCGGTGGCGGCGCACCACGCGCAACGCGGCCCGCTCGCCCGACTCGGTCAGCCGCAGGGCCCGGCTGTCGGCGCGCTGCAGCAGGCCACCGTCCTCCAGTCGGCGCACCATCGCCGAGACCGACGGCGCGGACACGCCGAGCTCGCTGGCCAGCAGCCCGGTGGTGACCGGCTGGCCGCGGTGGGCCACGTGGTAGATGGCCTTGAGGTAGTCCTCGGTCGCCCGGGACATGGTGACCATGCCCGAGAGCGTAGTCGGGCTAGCGCACCCGGACCGTGGTCGCGGGCAGGGCAGCGCGCACGACGTCGGAAAGCTGCTGCAGCGGGCCGCTGCCCAGCGCGGGCGGGATGGTGACGATGGCGTAGACCGGCCGGTCGACGGCGACGTAGCTGATCACGACCGGGTCGGGGACGCCGTCGTCGAGCTGGAGCCACTGCACGCCGTTGACCTCCAGCAGCGCCGAGGTGGGCGTCAGCTCGACGGGGCGGGGCAGCCCGCAGCGCAGCACGACCGGGCGCGGCAGCGCCGCCCACGCCCGCACCCCCGGCTGCGCGGGCTCGGCCAGCGGGCGCCCGGGCAGGGGGGCGTCGGCGGCGTCGAGCTCGGCGGGCAGCGCGGCCAGCAGCGCCGCGCACTCCGGGCCGGTGGCGTCCGGTGCGTCGACCGGGACCACGGCCAGCGGACCCGTCTCGACGGGCTGCTCGGCCGGCGCGACGACGCCCAGCCGCCCGGCGATGCCGATGCCCGCCACGACGACCGCGAGCAGCACGGGCAGGGCGATGGCCAGCAGCACCGGCAGCGCCGGCCGCTCGCGGGTGGTGCGCGTCATGCCCGCCGTGGTCCCCCGCCCGTGCCGGTGCTCAGGTCAGGTGCACGATGGGGCAGGTGAGGGTGCGGGTGATCCCCGGCGTGCCCTGCACCTTCGCCACCACCAGCTGACCGAGCTGATCCACGTCCGCGGCCTCGGCGCGGACGATGACATCGTAGGGTCCGGTCACGTCCTCGGCGGAGACCACGCCGGCGATGTCCCCGATCTGATCGGCCACCGCGGCCGCCTTGCCGACCTCCGTCTGGACCAGGATGTATGCCTGCACCACCACGGCGTGCCCCTTCCACAACTCACGAACCGTCCGGGTAGGAAAGTCGGAAGCCCAACGTACCGGAGGTACCCCCGTTGCCCCCATCGTCGACGCCGGATCCGGAGCCGACCGAGACGATCGGCACACTCGGCGAGTTCGGCCTGATCGGCCGGGTCACCGCGGGCCGCGCGCAGCCCGCCACGACGCTGCTCGGCCCGGGCGACGACGCGGCGGTGGTCGCCAGCCCGGACGGGCGCGTCGTCGCGACCACCGACGTGCTGGTCGAGGGCGTGCACTTCCGGCTCGACTGGTCGGCCCCCGAGCAGATCGGGCGCAAGGCGGCCGCGGCCAACCTGGCCGACGTGGCCGCGATGGGCGCCGCCCCGACGGCGCTGCTGGTCGCGCTGGCCTGCCCGCCCACCACGCCGGTGAGCACGCTGTCCCAGCTGGTCGACGGGATGTGGGCGGAAGCCGGATCGGCCGGGGCCGGCATCGTCGGCGGCGACGTGGCCTCCTCGCCGACGCTGACCATCGCGATCACCGCGCTCGGCAGCCTGCAGGGCCGCGAACCCGTCACCCGCTCCGGGGCCCGGCCCGGCGACGTGCTCGCGGTGCGCGGCCGGCTCGGCTGGTCGGCGGCGGGCCTGGCCGTGCTGGCCCGCGGCTTCCGCTCGCCCGCCGTGGTCGTCGGGGCGCACCGGGTGCCCGAGCCGCCGTACGCGGCCGGCCCGCAGGCGGCCGCGGCCGGCGCCACCTCGATGATCGACGTGTCGGACGGCCTGCTGGCCGACCTCGGGCACGTCGCGAAGGCCTCCGGGGTGCTGATCGACGTGCGCACCGACGTGCTGACCGTCCCGCCCCGGCTGGTCGACGTCGGCGCGGCACTGGGCGTCGACCCGCTGCACTGGCTGCTCACCGGCGGCGAGGACCACGCGCTGGCCGCCACGTTCCCGGGGGAGCCGCCGCCGGGCTGGACGGTCCTGGGCACGGTCGCCGAGGGCGACCCGGCCGTGCTGGTCGATGGCAGGCCCTACACCGAGGGCGCGCCGGGCTGGACCCACTTCCCCCAGCACTGACCCGTTCAGGGCAGCATCCAGCCCAGCACCGGGGTGGCCTGCAGGGCGATGATGACCGACAGCACGGCCAGCAGGCCCAGGCTCCAGCCGACGACCTTGCGCAGCAGCACGCCCTCCCCGCCCTCCAGCTTGACCGCCACGGCGGCGATGGCGAGGTTCTGCGGGGAGAGCATCTTGCCGAGCACGCCGCCCGACGAGTTGGCCGCGGCGAGCAGTTCGGGCGGCAGCCCGGCGCCCTGCGCCGCGGTCACCTGCAGCGACCCGAACAGGGCGTTGGCCGAGGTGTCCGAGCCGGTGACGGCGACGGCGAACCAGCCGAGCACGGGCGACAGGAACGCCAGCGCGCCCCCGGCGCCGGCCACGAACAGGCCGATGGAGGTGGTCTGCGCCGACGCGTTCATCACGTAGGCCAGCGCGAGCACCCCGGCCACGGTGAGGATGGCCCACTTCAGCTCGTCGAGCGTGCGGCCGTAGGTGGCCAGGGCGCGCCCGCCGCCGACCTTGAGCACGATCGCGACGATGACGCCGGCGACCAGCATCAGGGTGCCCGCCGTGCTGATCGCGGTCAGCGAGTACATCGTCGTGCTGTGCGGCTCACCGGCCGGGTCGACGACGTCCAGGCCGGGGAACGTGAAGGCGATCTTCACCGCGTCCAGGGCAGGCTTGATGCCCGGCAGCTGGGCCAGCGCGAACACCACGATGATGATCACGTACGGGGCGTAGGCGCGGCGGACCTCGGCGGGGGCGTCCGGGGCCTCGGCGGTGCCCGGGCCGCCACCGCCGGCGATGGCCGGCCGGCGGGCCGCCCACACGGCGTTCGGCCGCACCCGGGCCAGCGCGAACACCGCGAGCGCGCTCAGCAGCGCGGCGACGATGTCGGTCAGCTCCACGGACAGGAAGTTCGAGGTGAGGAACTGGCCGACCGCGAACACCAGGCCGCACACCAGCGCCGGCGCCCAGGCCTCGCGCACCCCCCGCTTGCCGTCGACCAGGAACACCAGCAGCAGCGGCACCAACAGCGCCAGGAACGGCGTCTGCCGCCCGACCATCGACGCCACCTGGTCCAGCGGCAGCCCGGTGACCCGGGCCAGGGTGATCACCGGGACGCCCATCGCGCCGAACGCGACGGGGGCGGTGTTGGCCACCAGCGCCACCACGGCGGCCTTGATCGGCGTGAAGCCCAGGGCCACCAGCATCACCGAGGTGATCGCCACCGGCGCGCCGAAGCCGGCCAGCGCCTCCAGCAGCGCCCCGAAGCAGAACGCCACCAGGATCGCCTGGGTGCGCTCGTCGATCGAGAGCGCCCCGAAGCTGCGCCGCAGCACGTCGAAGTGCCCGGTCGCCACGGTCATGTTGAACACCCACAGGGCGTTCACCACGATCCACATGATCGGGAACAGCCCGAACAGCGCCCCGTGCGCCGCGGCGAGCACCGACGTGCCGACCGGCATCCCGTACCCGACGACGGCGACGACCAGCGCGGTGAGCAGGCCGGCCAGCGCCGCCCACTGCGCCCGCACGCGGACGACGCCGAGCAGCACCAGCACGACCGCCAGCGGCAGCACCGACACCAGCGCGGACAGCCCGAGCGAGCCGCCGACGGCCTGCGGGTCCTGCTGGTACTGGGCCAGTAGCTCCGACGATGGCGACGCCAGCGCCGCGGGGATCATCGACATGGCAGGGAGTGTGCGCCAACTCGGCGCCCGCGTCATGCGCTGTCGTCACCCAGTGCTACGTGCTCGGTACCGCTCGTACCGCTCTGTCCACTCCGTCCCGCTCTGTCCGCTCCGGGATCAGGATTGGGGTGTCGGGGCGAACTGGGCGAGTGCGAGGGACTCCCCGGCGTCGATCTCCTCCGGGGTGGCCGTGCCCGAGGCCTGCACCGCCGCGCGCCACGCCGCGGTCGACCCCCGCCCGATCTCCGGTCCCTGCGGACCGCTGTCGACCCCCTGCACGTCCGGGTGCCCGGTCAGGTGCAGGTCGAGCCCGATCAGCGCCAGGTCCCAGCCGGGTCCCACGTAGAACGCGCCCGCTCCGTTGCCGGCCATCGCCAGGGGCACGCTGTGCTCCAGTTCGACGGTGGTGCGGTCGTCGTCGACGGGGGTGAGCCGCAGGGCCACGATGCTGGCGGCGTCGCCCCAGGTCACCCGCAGCAGCCGGGGCGCATCGCAGGTGAGGATCTCGCCGCCGGCGTTGCCCTCGGTCTGGAACGCGCCGCCGGGGCGCAGGTCGCCGGTGACCGGCAGGAACCAGCGCCGCAGGCGGTCGGGGTCGGTGAGGGCGTTCCACACGTCGGCGGCGTCGGCGGTGTACTCGCGGCGCAGCAGCACGGCGACGACCTCGCCGCCGTCGGGCCCGGTGCTCGCGGCCTTGAGTTGGACGTCGCGGTGGATCGCGGCCAGCTGTCCGGCCACGTCGATGTCGGTCATGGCCGGAGAAGCTATCGGCTCACGCTTATATAAGTCAATCCCGAAACGTCGGGTCAGGTGCGGGGCAGCGGCACCCCGCGCATGCTGGCGTCCAGCAGCTGCACCGGGTGCAGCAACGGCACGCCGTCCGTGCCGAGGTGCTTGCCGATCTGCAGCAGGCAGCCCGGGTTCGCGGTGACCACGACGTCCGGGCGCACCGACCGGACGTTGTCGGCCTTGCGCGCGCCCAGATCGGCGGCGGCGTCGGGGAAGATCATGTTGTAGATCCCCGCTGATCCGCAGCACAGCGCGGCCTCCGGGATGTCGACCAGCTCGACGCCCGGCACGCTGCGCAGCACCGCGCGGGGCTGCTCGCGCACGCCCTGCGCGTGCCCCAGGTGGCAGGCGTCGTGGTAGGCGACCCGGGCCCGCACCGGGTGTCGCGCTGCACGCGGCTCGCCCTCGGCCAGCACCTCGTGCACGTCCCGCACGCGCGCGCTGAACGCCTCCGCCCGCGACGCCCACTCCGGGTCGTCGGCGAGCAGGTGGCCGTACTCCTTCATCGACGACCCGCAGCCGGCCACGTTCGTCACCACCGCGTCGACGTCCAGCGGCGCGAACCGCTCGATCGTGCGCTTCGCCCGCCCCAGCGCCGGGTCCTCGCGCCCGGCGTGCAGCTCCAGCGCGCCGCAGCACTGCTGGTCGCGCGGGACGACGACGTCGTAGCCCTCGGCGGCCAGCACGCGCACCGTGGCCTCGTTGACCCGGTGGAAGAACACGTCCTGCACGCAGCCCGACAGCAACGCCACCCGCCCGCGGCGCTCGCCCTGCGCGGCGGTGAAGACGGGCAGCCGGGCGAACGCCTCGCGCACGGTGACCGGCGGCAGCAGCGACTCCATCGCGGCGAGCCGGCCGGGCAGCTTCGCGGCGAGCGCGGCGACCGCCGGGATCCGGCGCAGCTTCTGGTAGAGCGCGCCGGGCAGCGCCGCGGCCCGCAGCCTGCGCCGGTACGGGAACAGGCTGAAGATCGCGTCGCGGAAGAGCCGGTCGCCCACCTCGCGCTCGACGTTGCGCTCGATCTGCGGGCGCACCGACTCCAGCAGCCGGTCGTACTGCACCCCCGACGGGCACGCCGTCACGCAGGCCATGCAGCCCAGGCAGGCGTCGATGTGCTCGGTGAACGGCCCCTCCAGGGCGATCTCGCCCTTCTTCGCCAGGTCCATGAGGTAGATCCGCCCGCGCGGGGAGTCCATCTCCTCGCCCCACAGCTGGTAGGTCGGGCAGGTCGGCAGGCAGAACCCGCAGTGCACGCAGTCGTCGAGCAGTTCGCGCTCCGGCGGGCGCCGCTCGTCGAAGGAGCTCGGCCCGGTCTGCGGCAGGTTGGTCTCGGCGGATCCGGCGGGAGTGGTCACTGGGCTCCTTCCATCCAGGGGCTGAACCGGCCGGGCCCGAACCGGCCCGCGGGGTCGAGCTCTCGCTTGAGGGCGACCAGCACGGCCACCGCCGACGGCGCCGGCCCCCAGCCGGGCGCGCCCGCGCCGTCGGGGCGGTACCGCAGCACCGACGTGCCGCCCGCGGCGTGCACGGTGGCGTGGGCGTCGGCGACGGCCTCGACGGGCAGCTCCACGGTGGCCACGCCGGTGCCGAGGCCGACGGTCGCCGCCTGGCACCCCAGCCCGGCGAGCAGTCCGGGTAGCCGGCTGGGACGCGCGCCGACCCGCAGCACGGCGCCCCGGCCGGAGCCCCGCACGAGCGCGGCGTGCTGCTCCCACGCGTCGTCGTCGGCCCGGGTCGCCTGCGGACCGAGCAGCTCGCGGATGCGCTCCTCGCGCGCGGGCAGGGCGTCGAGCGTGCCCTCCAGTCGCACGAGCAACCGCCCGCCGTCGGCGGACATCCACTCCAGCGCGGCCGGCTCGTACGGGCCGCCGAGGATCCGGGCCGCGTGCTCGTGCACGCCGTCGAGCGGGCAGGGCAGGGCGATCGTCGTGCCGCCCCGGGGCACGGGGTGCAGCCGCAGCACCACCTCGGCCAGCACGCCGAGCGCGCCGTACGAGCCGTGCAGCAGCTTGGCCAGGTCGTAGCCGGCCACGTTCTTGATCACGTGCCCGCCGCTGCGCGCCACCGACCCGTCGGCCAGCACGATCGTCACGCCGATGACCAGGTCGCGCAGGGAACCGAAGACCAGCGCAGCGGGCCCGGAGTCCGCGGTGGCGACCAGGCCGCCGACGGTGGCCCCGTCGGCCACCCGGGCGGCGTCGAACGACACGTGCTGGCCGTGCGACGACAACTCCTCCTGCAGCGCGCGCAGCGGGGTGCCGGCGCGCACCGCCACCGTCATGTCGCCGGGGTTGTGGGCGATGACGCCGCTCAGCCCGGTCGTGTCCAGGACGGTGTCGACCGGCGCGAGGTCGCCCGCCCAGCCGGCCGCGGTGCCGGCCCCGGCGATCGCGATGGTGCCCGCGGTGTCCAGGACGGTGTCGCGCACCGCCTTGAGATCGGTCGGGCGGGCGCTCGTGGAGCTGGAGGTGCTCACCGGACTCCCTCGCTGTGCTCGGTCGGCGGTCCGTGGCGGCGCCGTGTCGATGGTTCGCGCGCGAGCTCGTTCATAGCCGCTCGATCACCCCCGCCTCCTCCAGCGCGTGCGGCCGGTACTTGCCGGGCCGCTCGCCGCACAGCCGCGGCGTGGGCAGCACCTTCCCGGGGTTGCAGATGCCGCCCGGGTCGAAGGCCGAGCGGACCCGGCGCATGGTCGCCAGGTCCTCCTCGCCGAACATCTTCGGCATCGAGCAGGCCTTGTCGGTGCCGATGCCGTGCTCGCCCGACAGCGAGCCGCCCAGCTCCACGCACAGCTCGGCGATCGCCCCGGAGAGGTGCTCCGCGCGCTCGGTCTCCCCGGCCTCGGCGCTGTAGAGCACCAGCGGGTGCAGGTTGCCGTCGCCGGCGTGGAAGACGTTGGCCACCCGCAGGCCGGCCTCGTCGCCCATGGCGGCGATGCGGCCCAGCACTTCGGCGAGGCGGGTGCGGGGGACGACGCCGTCCTGCACGAAGTAGTCGGGCGAGATGCGCCCGACGGCGGCGAAGGCGGCCTTGCGGCCCCGCCAGATCGCCGCCCGCTCCTCGGCGGAACCGGCGATGTGCAGCCGGGTGCAGCCGTGCCGCTCGCAGATCTCCTTGACCTGCTCGAACTGCACGTCGCACTCGGCGGCCGGTCCGTCCAGCTCGACGACCAGCGCCGCCGGGACGCCCACGGTGTAGCCGGCGTGCACGGCCTGCTCGGCGGCCTCGATGGCGAGGGTGTCCATCATCTCCACGGCGGCCGGCACGATGCCGGCCGCGACGACGTCGGAGACCACGTCGCCGGCCGCGGTGATCGACGGGAAGTCGGCCAGCAGCGTGCGCACCGACTCCGGGGCGCGCAGCAGCCGCACGGTGATCTTCGTGGTGATGCCGAGCGTGCCCTCCGAGCCGAGGAACACCCCGCGCAGGTCGGGGCCGGCCTGCTCGCCGCTGTCGCTGCCCAGGGTGACCAGCGAGCCGTCGGGCAGCACCACCTCGCAGGAGAGCACGTGGTTGGTGGTGAAGCCGTACTTGAGGCAGTGCGCGCCGCCGGAGTTCTCCGCGACGTTGCCGCCGATCGTGCAGACCTGCTGGCTGGACGGGTCGGGCGCGTAGTACAGCCCGTGCGGGGCCGCGGCCGCGGTGATCTCCAGGTTGGTCACCCCCGGCTCCACGACGGCCCGCCGGTCGACCGGGTCGACCTCCAGCACCCGCTTCAACCGGGCCAGGCTGATCACCACGCCGTCGGCGACCGGCAGCGCCCCGCCGGAGAGCCCGGTGCCGGCGCCGCGGGCCACGAACGGGACGCCGTGCTCGGCGCACACCCGCACGGCGGCCGCGACCTGCGCGGCGTCGCGGGGGAGCAGGACCAGGTCGGGGGTCACCCGGTACCCGGTCAGCCCGTCGCACTCGTAGGCCCGGCAGCGGACCGGGTCGGAGATGACGTCCCGGGGGTCCAGCGCCTCCTCGAAGGCCTTCCGGACCACGCCGTCCAGTGTCATCGGATCACCCCTCGCGCTCGCTCGGGCCGGGATCGTGCTGGTGCGGAGCGTACGTGGCGCGGGGGCGCCCCGCCGGTGTCCGCGGCCTTCCGGCTGACCTCCGGAAGGGGTGGCGGGCGGTGCGCCCGATGGTCACGAGGAGCAGCCCATGCAGCCCGACGGCCCGTTCAGCGGATTCGGGCCGACTCGCGCGGTCGCTGCGGGAGCCGCGCGTTCTGCTGGAGCGACGGGGCCGTCGACTCGGCCGGAGCGGCTTCCGCCGCGACCCGCCGCGACGGCGGGGCCGCCCGAACGGGTGACACCGCAACCAACTACCTTGGAGTCCGACGCCGCCGCCTCGACCCGTTCGCGGGGCGTCGGACACCGACCCGCTCCGGAGGCGACCGTGCGACCTCGACGGTTCCTGGGACCTCGCCGGATCCTGCAGCTGTCGTTGCTGCTGGCCGCGGCGATCGCGCTGGTCCTCGCGCTGACCGGAGCCCTCTCGCCGGCCGTCGTCGCCGGTGTCGCGGTGCCCTGGAGCGCCCTGCGCTGAGCCGGTCGCCGGTCACGCGCTGTCATGCGCAGCCGCTCGACCCCCCCGAGTGGGTGCCGTGGGTCGGGTGGTCGTGAGCCGGGTGCACGGACGCCCCCGCGTCGCCCCCGGGACCCCGCGCTGACGACTGGCGCGGGTAGCCGGCGTGGAGGAAGGTGCGGACCTGGCGGCGGACGCTGCCCGGGGCACGACCCGCACGTCCGGACCCGGGTCGGATTCGCCTGCCTCGATTCCGCAATGCGGAAAAGTAAGTCCGTCTGATAGAAAAGTGGGCGAGACAGCCCCACCCGGAGTCCAGAAGAGGACGGTGAGCACGGTGAGCGCGGACCTGCGGATCGACCCGGCGCTGGAGGCCTTCGTGGCCGACGAGCTGCTGGTCGGGCTCGACCTGGAGCCCGACCGCTTCTGGTCGGTCCTGGCCGAGCTGCAGCAGCGGTTCGCGCCCCGGATCGCCGAGCTGCTCGCGAAGCGCGACGAGTTCGCCCGCCAGATCGACGCCTGGCACCGCGAGCACCGCGCGGGCGACCCCGCCGAGTACGAGTCCTTCCTGAACTCGATCGGCTACCTGGTCTCCCCGGCCCGGCCGCGGCTCACCGTCACGAACGTCGACGACGAGATCGCCACCGTGCCCGGCCCGCAGCTGGTGGTGCCGGCCACCGTCCCGCGCTACGCGCTCAACGCCGCCAACGCCCGGTGGGGCTCGCTCTACGACGCCCTCTACGGCACCGACGTGCTGTCCCTCGACGACATCGAGCCCGGCTACCAGCTCGGCGCAGGCTACGACGAGCGCCGCGGCGCCCAGGTCATCGCCGAGGCCGACCGTCTGCTCGACGAGCTCTTCGGCCTCGCCGAGGGCAGCCACGCCGACGCCACCGCCTACGCCGTGCGTGACGGCGCGCTCGTCGTGCGCACCGCGGGCGGGGAGACCGGCCTGGCCGACGGGGCGCAGTTCGCCGGGTACGCCGGCGACGCCGACGCGCCGACCGCCGTCCTGCTGCGCCGCAACGGCCTGCACGTCGAGCTGACCGTCGACGCCGAGCACCGGGTGGGCCGCCAGCACCACGCCGGCGTCGCCGACGTCGTGCTGGAGTCAGCCGTCACCACGATCGTCGACCTGGAGGACTCGGTCGCCACGGTCGACGGCGAGGACAAGGCGCACGCCTACCGCACCTGGCTCGGGCTGATGACCGGCGCGCTCACCGCCACCTTCGAGAAGGGCGGAAAGACCGTCGAGCGCGCGGTGCACGGCGACCGCACCTACACCGCCCCCGACGGCTCCGAGCTGGTGCTGCCGGGCCGCTCGTTGATGCTCGTGCGCAACGTCGGCCACCACATGAGCACCGACGCCGTGCGCGCCGCCGACGACCAGCCGGTCGCCGAGGGCGTGCTGGACGCGCTGGTCTGCGCCACCGCGGCCCTGCACGACCTGCGGGGGCTGGGCCGCTACCGCAACTCCCGCGCCGGCTCGGTCTACATCGTCAAGCCCAAGCAGCACGGGCCCGACGAGGTCGCGCTCACCGCGGAGCTGTTCGGCGCCGTCGAGCAGGCACTCGGCCTCGACCACGGCACCCTCAAGATCGGCATCATGGACGAGGAGAAGCGCACCTCGCTGACCCTCGACGCCTGCATCGCCGCCGCCCAGGACCGCTGCATCTTCGTCAACACCGGGTTCCTGGACCGCACCGGCGACGAGATCCACACCGACTTCGAGGCCGGGCCGGTGGTCCGCAAGAACGACATGAAGTCCACCGCGTGGCTCACCGCCTACGAGGACCGCAACGTCGACGTGGCGCTGGCCGCCGGGTTCGAGGGCAAGGCCCAGATCGGCAAGGGCATGTTCGCCAAGCCGGCGGCCATGGCCGAGCTGCTGGCCACCAAGCAGGCCCACCCGCAGGCCGGCGCGAACTGCGCCTGGGTGCCCTCGCCGACCGCGGCCACCGTGCACGCCCTGCACTACCTGCGCACCGACGTGCTGGCCCGGCAGAAGGAGCTGGCCGATCGGCGCACCGACCGGCGCCGGCTGCTGGTCGTGCCGGTGCTCGACCGCGAGCTCACCGCCGACGAGCGTCGGCATGAACTGGAGACCAACGCCCAGTCGATCCTGGGCTACGTGGTGCGCTGGGTCGGGCTGGGGATCGGCGCCTCCACGGTGCCCGACCTGGAGGGCGTCGGGCTCATGGAGGACCGCGCCACGCTGCGCATCTCCAGCCAGCTGATCGCCAACTGGCTGCACCACGGCCTGGTCGGCGAGGACGAGGTCCGCGAGACCTTCGCCCGCATGGCGGCCCTGGTCGACGAGCAGAACGCCAAGGAGCCGGGCTACCGGCCGATGGCCGAGGACCTGGAGGGCAGCGAGTCCTTCCAGGCCGCGCTGGAGCTGGTGTTCTCCGGGCGCGCCGAGCCCAACGGCTACACCGAGCGCGCGCTGACCGGCTGGCGGCAGAAGGCCAAGGCGCGCGGCTGAGAAGGCGCGTGCGCGGGGGCGGGTCGACGGGTGAGCATACCGATGTGCGGACCACTCTCGACCTGCGCCCGACCCCGTTCGACCACCCGCTCGCGCTGGAGATGATCGACGAGCTGCAGCGGTTCTACCAGCAGCGCTACGGCGACGAGGGCGACGCCACCCCGGTGGACACCGCCGAGTTCGCGCCGCCGCGCGGCCGGTTCCTCATCGCCTGGTCCGACGACGAGCCGGTGGCCTGCGGCGGCTGGCGGGCCCGCGACGGCGGCGACCCGGCGCTGCGCCCGGGCGACGCCGAGATCAAGCGCATGTACGTGCGGGAGGCCCACCGCGGCCGCGGGTTCGCCCGCGCGTTGCTCGCCGGGCTGGAGCGCTCCGCGGCCGCCGCCGGGCGGCTGCGGTGCGTCCTGGAGACCGGCACCGCGCAGCCCGAGGCGATCGCGCTGTACCTGAGCTCCGGCTACGAGCGCATGCCGAACTTCGGGACGTACCGCGACTACCCGAACAGCCGCTGCTTCGCCAAGTCGATCGAGCCGATCGGCCGTTCGGACCACTAGTTCCGCCACATCGGACGGTCGTGGACACGATCGCGCGCTTCCTGTGGCGCCGATCGTCCGCTGCGCGCAAGATTCCGGCGCACGCTGCGGTGCGGGAGGGGTGGGTGGGCATCATGGTGCTGGCGCAGACCGATCTGCGACTGGACGTCTCGACGCTCGATTACGTGCTCGTGGCGTTCTACTTCGTGCTGGTGCTGGGCATCGGGCTCATCGCGCGCCGGTCCATCTCCTCCAGCCTGGACTTCCTGCTGTCGGGTCGGTCGCTGCCGGCGTGGGTCACCGGGCTGGCGTTCATCGCGGCCAACCTGGGTGCGATCGAGCTGATCGGGATGACCGCCAACGGCGCCCAGTACGGCATCCCGACCGTGCACTACTACTGGGTCGGCGCCATCCCGGCGATGGTCTTCCTGGGCATCGTGATGATGCCCTTCTACTACGGCTCCAAGGCCCGCAGCGTGCCGGAGTTCCTGCGCATGCGGTTCAACCCCACCACCCAGCGGGTCAACGCGGTCAGCTTCGCGCTGGCCTCGGTGCTGATCGCCGGGGTCAACCTGTTCTCGCTGGGCCTGGTGATCGAGGCGCTGCTCGGCTGGCCGCTGCAGGTGGCCATCCCGCTGGCCGCGCTGGTGGTGCTGAGCTACACGTTCTTCGGCGGGCTGTCGGCG
The DNA here is from genome assembly GCF_018531445.1 of Pseudonocardia lacus. Lineage (GTDB taxonomy): Bacteria > Actinomycetota > Actinomycetes > Mycobacteriales > Pseudonocardiaceae > Pseudonocardia > Pseudonocardia lacus. The sequence continues at coordinate 10,072 of NZ_JAHDTH010000040.1, read as the reverse complement.
GCCATCTACAACGAGGTGCTGCAGTTCTTCGTGATCCTGGCGCTGCTGATCCCGCTGACGGTGGCCGGGCTGGCCAGGGTCGGCGGGTGGAACGGGCTGAAGGAGCGGATCACCGAGGTCGGCGGTGTCGAGGAGCTGTCGTCCTGGCCGGGCACCACGCTGACCGAGATACCCAACGCGTTCCTGTCGGTGCTGGGCATCGTGTTCGGGCTCGGGTTCGTGCTGTCCTTCGGCTACTGGACCACCAACTTCGCCGAGGTGCAGCGCGCGCTGTCGGCCAAGAGCATGTCCGCCGCCCGGCGCACCCCGATCATCGGCGCGTTCCCCAAGGCCCTGATCCCACTGGTGATCGTGATCCCGGGCATGGTCGCCGCGGTGCTCGTCCCGCAGCTCACCACGCTCAAGGCCGGCGGCGAGAGCGACGTGACCTACAACAACTCGCTGTCGCTGCTGATGGGCGAGGTGCTGCCGAACGGCATCCTCGGGGTGGCGGTCGCCGGCCTGCTGGCCGCGTTCATGGCCGGCATGGCGGCCAACGTCAGCTCGCTGAACACCGTGTTCACCTACGACCTCTGGCAGGACTGGATCCGCCCCGGCCGGGAGGACGCGTACTACCTGCGGGTGGGGCGCGCGGTCACGGTGATCGGCTGCGTGCTGGCGATCGGCACGGCGTTCATCGCCGGCAGCTACCAGAACCTGATGGACTACATCCAGTCGCTGTTCAGCTTCTTCAACGCCCCGCTGTTCGCGATCTTCATCCTGGGGCTGTTCTGGAAGCGCATGTCCGGCACCGCGGGCTGGACCGGCCTGGTCTCCGGGACGCTGGCCGCGATCGTGGTCGACGTGCTGGTGCGCACCGGGGTGCTGGCGGTGTCCGCACAGGCCGGGGCGTTCATCGGGGCCAGCGCGGCGTTCGTGTTCGGCATCGCCGTGGCCGCGGTGGTCACCGTGGTCACCGCGCCCAAGCCGGAGGCCGAGCTGGTGGGGCTGGTCTGGCAGCTGACCCCGAAGGAGAGCCGCCGGCACGAGACCACCGGCGACGACGCCGGCTGGTTCCGCTCGCCGGTGCTGCTGGGCGGTCTGGTGCTCGCCCTGACCGTCCTGCTCTACCTGCTGGTCCCCTGAGCCCGGTCGACGAGGAGGAGAAGAGATGAAGGCCTCGACCTTGGCGGCCCTGTTCGACCTGCGGTCGGTTATCGCGCTGCTGTTCGGGGTGTACGGGCTGGTGCTGACCGTGCTCGGGCTGGCCGCGACCAGCCCGGCCGACCTGGAGAAGGCCGGCGGCGTCGCGCTCAAACTCTGGACCGGGATCGCGATGCTGGTGCTGGCGGCCGTGTTCGTGCTGTGGGTGTGGCTGCGCCCGCCGGTGGTGCCCTCGGCCTCGGAGGTCGCCGACGCGGAGTCGCGACCGGGTCACTGAGGCGTCACCGAGGCCGGGGCGGACGAGCGTTCGCTCAGCGGTGGTCGGAGTGCAGGTAGGGGTTGAAGACGGTCAGGGTCCAGGCGTCGAGGCGGCGCAGGACGCGGCGGATGCGGGTGCTGGTTCGCTTCTCGGTCATCACGCCAGGTACAGCGCGACGATCTTCTGGATCGTTCCAGTACTGCGCCGTGAACCCGCTCACGACCGCCGGTCCGGTAGTGTCGCCGCCAACGACCCCGCCCGATTCGTCCACATCGGCGGGTGACCCCGCGGCGCCGCCGAGCGGCGTCGGCGCGACCGGGCAAGGATCGCCCTCGCTGACCGCCGCCCGATGGGCAGCGGTCGCCCGTCGCGGAACCGACCGACCGCCGGAGGTGGGAGTTGCTCGCGCTCGTCGTCGCCCACCTCGTGCTGGCCGGGCTGCTGCCGCTGGTCTCGGCGCGCAGCCGGCCGGCCGCCTTCGCCGTGGCCGCGCTGCCGCCGTCGGTGGCCCTGCTCTGGGCGTTCTCGCAGACCGGGCCGGCGCTCGGCGGTGGCGTCACGGAGTCGGTCGCCTGGGCGCCCGCGCTCGGGCTGACGCTGTCGTTCCGGCTCGACGCGCTGGCCCTGGTCATGATCATCCTGGTCAGCGGCGTGGGCGCGGTGATCCTCGTCCACAGCATCGGCTACTTCGACCGCGACTCCCCGCAGGCCACCCGCAGCGCCGCCCTGCTGCTCGCCTTCGCAGGCGCGATGCTCGGCCTCGTCCTCGCCGACGACCTGCTCACCCTCTACGTGTTCTGGGAGCTCACCTCCATCGCGTCGTTCCTGCTGGTCGGGCAGGGCGGCGAGCGCCGCGCCGAGCGGCGGGCCGCGGTGCAGGCCCTGCTGGTGACGGTGTTCGGCGGGCTGGCCATGCTGCTCGGCTTCGTGCTGCTCGGGCAGGCCGCCGGCACCTACCGGATCTCGGAGATCCTGGCCGACCCGCCGCGCGGCGGGCTGGTGCCGGTGGCGCTGGTCCTCGTGCTGCTCGGGGCGTTCACCAAGTCCGCGCAGCTGCCCTTCCACCCCTGGCTGCCCGCCGCCATGGTCGCGCCCACCCCGGTCAGCGCGTACCTGCACGCCGCGTCGATGGTGAAGGCCGGCGTCTACCTGGTGGCCCGGCTCTCACCCGGCTTCGCCGACCTGGCCGTCTGGTGGGCACCGGTCGTGGTCGTCGGGCTGGGCACGATGCTGGTGGGCGGCTGGCGCGCGCTCGGCGAGACCGACCTCAAGAAGGTGCTCGCGTTCGGCACCGTCAGCCAACTCGGCTTCCTCATGGTGCTGCTGGGCGCAGGCGACCGCACCGCCGCGCTGGCCGGGGCGGCGATGCTGCTGGCGCACGCGCTGTTCAAGGCCCCGCTGTTCCTCACCGTGGGCACGATCGACCACGCCACCGGCACCCGCGACCTGCGCAAGCTCTCCGGGCTGCGCACCGCCCTGCCCGGCACGGCCGTGGCCGCCGCCCTCGCCGCCGCCTCGATGGCCGGGCTGCCGCCCCTGCTGGGCTTCATCGGCAAGGAGGCCGCCTTCGAGGCGTTCGTCGACGAGGGCGGTGCGCGCGGCTACCTGGTGGCGTTCGGGCTGCTCGCCGGGTCGATGCTGACCGCGGCCTACAGCGCCCGGTTCCTGTGGGGCGCGTTCGCGACCAAGCCCGGCGTCGAGGCGACCGTCGTGCACCACCGGCCGGGGGCCCTGCTGACCGGGCCGATCTGGCTGTGCGCCGTCGCGGGCCTCGTCCTGGGCGGGGCGTACGTGCTGGTCGACCTGCTGGTCATGCCCTACGCCGCGGCCTACCCCGACGAGCACGGCTACCACCTGGCGCTCTGGCACGGCTTCAACATCCCGCTGCTGTTCTCCGCCCTCGCCATCGGGGGCGGCCTGCTGCTGCACCGCGCCCGCGCCACCGTCGACGCGCTCTCGCACCACAGCCCGGTGGACGCCCAGCGCGGCTACCGGAGCACCGTCGACGGCGTCAGCCGCCTGGCGCTCGTCGTCACCGGTCGGTTGCAGGCCGGCTCGCTGCCCGTCTACCTGGGCGTCATCCTCGTGACCTTCATCCTGCTGCCGGGGGTGGCCGCCGTGGTCGCCGGGCAGTGGCCGGCCGACCAGCCGGTCTACGACGCGCTCGTGCAGGTGCCGCTGGCGCTGGTGGTCGTGGTCGCCGCGCTCGCGCTGACCCGCTCGCACCGCCGGTTCACCGCGGTGCTGCTCGTCGGCGTCATCGGCTACGGGGTCGGCGGGTTGTTCATCATCGACGGCGCCCCCGACCTGGCGCTGGCCCAGTTCCTGGTGGAGACGCTGTCGATGGTGGCGTTCGTCTTCGTGCTGCGCCGGCTGCCCGCGCACTTCACCGAGCGGCGCCCGACCTGGCTCACGCGGCTGCCGCGGCTGCTGATCGCCGCCGTCGGCGGGATCACCGTGGCCGGCATCGCGGTCGTGCTGTCCGCGGCGCGCGTCGGGCCCGCCGTGGCCAGCGGCGAGTTCGTCCGGCTGGCGCCGGAAGGGGCCGGCGCGAACAACGTGGTCAGCGCGATCATCGTCGACTTCCGGGCGCTGGACACCGTCGGCGAGATCGGCGTGCTGTTCATCGCCGCGGCGGGCGTGAGCAGCCTGGTGCTGGCCACCCGCTACGACACCCGGCGCAAGCGCGAGTCCGGGCGCGAGCAGGTGAGCAGCGGCCAGAGCGGTCCGGACCACGAGCGGGAGGTGCTGGGATGACCGACCCCGACGACCGGGCCGACCGGGCCGGTTCCGCGGACGCCGACGGCGGCGGCGTGGCGTCGACCTGGGACGGGCCGAGCCAGCCGTGGCTGCTCAACGGCGACTGCCGGGGCCGCCAGCACCGCTCGCTGCTGCTGGAGATCACCACCCGGGCCGTCTTCCCGACCGTGCTGGTGTTCTCGGTCTACCTGCTGCTGGTCGGCCACTACGGCCCCGGCGGGGGGTTCTCCGCCGGGCTCGTCGCAGGGCTGGCGTTCGTGCTGCGCCACATCGCCGGTGGCGGGGGCGACCTCGGCACCGGTCGGGTCGTCCGCCCGCCGACGGTGTTCGGCACCGGCATGGCGGTGGCCGTGCTCAGCGCGCTGCTGCCGCTCGCGTTCGGGCTGGGGGTGCTGGAGAGCGCCAAGCTCGGCGTGACGCTGCCGGTGCTCGGCACGATCGAGGTGCAGACCAGCCTGCTCCTGGAGGTGGGTGTGTACCTGCTGATCGTCGGCGTCGTCCTGGAACTGCTGCGCTCGCTGGGCACGGGCATCGAGCGCGACCTGGACGAGGCGGGGGAGCAGCCCGAATCATGATCATCGTCCCGACGATCAACCTGACCATGGCCGTGACGGTCGCCGTGCTCTACGCCGTCGGCTTCTACCTGCTGCTCTCGCGCTCGCTGATGCGCGTGCTGATCGGCGTGGTCGTGCTCGGCCACGCCAGCAACCTGCTGCTGCAACTGGCCGGGGGACCGCCGGCGCGCCCGCCCATCGTCGGCACCGACCCGGCGGCGATGGCCGACCCGCTGCCCCAGGCGCTCGCCCTGACCGCCATCGTGATCACCTTCGCGCTGACCACCTTCCTGCTCGCGCTCGGCTACCGCTCCTTCGTGCTGGTCGGGCACGACGAGGTGCAGGACGACGTCGAGGACCGCCGCATCGGCCGGCAGAAGGCCGACCCGGTCGGGCTGGGGTCCGACGAGGGCGACGGCGACGACAGCGACGACAGCGACGACAGCGCCGACAGCGGTGCCGGCGACCGCGTCGCGAGCACCGACGACGCGGTCGAGGCCACCGCCACCGGTGAGCGGGAGCGGCCGTGAACGCCGCCAGCACGATCATCACGCTGCCGGTGCTGCTGCCGCTGCTCGGCGCCGCGGTCAGCGTCGTCTTCGCGCGGTCGGCCATGCTGCAGCGCGTCGTCGGCATCGTGGTGCTGGCCGCCGTGGCCGCGCTGGCCGCGGTGCTGCTCGTCATGGCCGACACGAGCGGGCCTGTCGTCGCCTCCCTCGGCGGCTGGGCGGCCCCGGTGGGCATCGCGCTGGTCGCCGACCGGCTCTCCGCCCTGCTGCTGCTGGTGTCGTCGCTGGTCACGCTGGCCGTGCTGGTCTACGCGATCGACCAGCGCATCGCCGACTACGGCCGCGGCACCGCCAGCACCACGTTCCACCCGATGTACCTGATGCTCTCGGCCGGGGTGTCGCTGGCCTACCTGACCGGCGACCTGTTCACCCTGTTCGTGGCGTTCGAGGTGATGCTGACCGCCTCCTACGTGCTGATCAGCCGGCGCACCTCGGCCACCCGCGTCCGCGCCGGCATGACCTACGTGACCGTCAGCCTGATGTCCTCGCTGCTGTTCCTGACCGCCATCGCGCTGGTCTACGCGGCCACCGGCACGGTCAACCTGGCCGACCTGGCCGGGCGCATGGACGCGCTGCCCGGCGAGCTGCGCACCGTCCTGGGCCTGATGCTGCTGGTGGTCTTCGGGATCAAGGCCGCGATCGTGCCGCTGCACTTCTGGCTGCCCGACAGCTACCCCAACGCGCCCGGCCCGGTGGCCGCGCTGTTCGCCGGCCTGCTCACCAAGGTCGGCTTCTACGCGCTGCTGCGCACCCAGACGCTGCTGTTCAGCCGCGACGAGCCGTGGATGCTGATGCTCGTGCTCGCCGTGGCCACGATGCTGGTCGGGGCGCTGGGCGCGCTGGCCCAGAACGACCTCAACCGGCTGCTGTCGTTCCTGCTGGTCAGCCACATCGGGTTCATGCTGTTCGGGCTCGCCGTGTTCGACCCGGAGGGCGTCGGCGGCGCCGCGCTCTACGCCGCCCACCACATCACGGTGCTGGCCACGCTGTTCCTGGTCAGCGGTCTGATCACGCGCCGGACCGGCACGGTCGCGCTGGACCAGATGGGCGGGCTCGCGCGCACCGCGCCCGGGTTGGCGGTGCTGTTCGCGATCCCCGCGATGACCCTGGCCGGACTGCCGCCCACCGCCGGGTTCGTGGCCAAGCTCGCCCTGCTGGAGGCCGGGGTCGGCGTCGGGAACGCCGCGGTCGCGGTCGCCGCCGTGGTGATGGTGGCCAGCCTGCTCACCCTCGTCGCGCTCGTACGGGTGTGGGTGCGGGTGTTCTGGGGCGAACCCCGGCCCCCGCTGCCCGACGACGACCCCGACGACGAGGTCGTGGTCGGCACCGCGGCCACGGCGGCCCCGATGTACGCCGCCACCGCGGGCCTGGTCGCGGTGAGCCTGGCGATCGCGGTGTTCGCCGGGCCGCTCACCGAGATCACCGACCGGGCCGGCACCGACCTGCTCGACCGCGGGCCCTACCGGGTCGCCGTACTGGGGGGTGCGCCGTGAGCGACGGCCCGCGGCCCCGGGCCGGGCGCGCCGGCTGGCGCGACCAGTTGCCCCGCATCTGCTGGCTGACCCTGGTGTGGGTGCTGCTGTGGGGCACCTTCACGGTGCAGACGATCGTCGGTGGGGTGCTCGTGGCGCTGGCCGTCACCCGGCTGTTCCCGATGCCCCCGGCCACCGACCCGATCCCGGTGCGCCCGCTGCGCGTGCTCGGCCTCGTCGGCTTCCTGGTCTACGACCTCGTCGTGTCCACGGTGGGGGTCAGCTGGCAGGTCCTGCGCTACGGCCCGCGGGCCAGGGGGACGATCCTGGAGGTGCCGCTGTACAGCTCGTCGGACCGGGTGGCCACACTGCTGGCCAGCGCGGTGACGCTGTCGCCCGGCACGGCGGTCCTGCACTTCGCCGCCGACCAGGGCGTCTGGTACGCCTACTCGCTCGGTCCGCGCGACGAGGCCGACGTCGAGCGGACCCGCCGGCAGGTGCTGGACGTGCAGCGGCGGGTGCTGGCCGCGTTCGGCACGCCGGAGGAGCAGGCCCGCGCCGCGGCCGGGGAGGGGGAGCGGTGAACGTCCTCTACATCGTCGTGCTCGGGATGCTCGCGCTGGCCGGGGCGCTGACCCTGGTGCGGCTGCTGCGCGGGCCCGACGCCCTCGACCGGGTCGTCGCGCTCGACGTGTTCGTCGTGCTGATCGTGGCCGCGGCGGCGGTCTACATCGGTTTCTACCGCGACGGGTCGAACATCCCGCTGCTGGCCGCGGTCGCGCTGATCGGGTTCGTCGGCTCCATCACCGCGGCCCGGCTCGTCGAGCGGCGGGAGCGGCACCGGTGACCGGGGTGGCCGACATCGTCTCCGCGTGCCTGATGCTGCTCGGGGCGCTGTCCTGCCTGCTCGGCGCGGTCGGCCTGCTGCGCCTGCCCAGCATGCTCTCCCGGCTGCAGGCCGCCACGAAGCCGCAGACCCTCGGGCTGTTCCTGATCCTGGCCGGCACCGCCATGCGGGTGCCCGTGGACAGCGCGGTGACGCTGGTGCTGGTGGCGCTGTTCCAGGTGATCACCTCGCCGGTGATCTCGCAGCTGGTCGGCCGCTCGGCCTACCTCAGCGGGGCCGTGCGGCCCGAGGTGCTCGTCGTCGACGAGCTGGCCGAGCGGGGTCGCCGCGCCGCGGAGCCGCCGCCCCAATAGGCTGCCCTGCCGTGCCCGTCTACGCGCTCGGCGACGACGAACCCGACATCCACCCCGACGCCTACGTCCACCCGGACGCCGTGGTGATCGGCAAGGTGCGGATCGGCGCGGAGTCCACGGTGTGGCCCACCGCCGTCCTGCGCGGCGACGGCGGCCGCGTCGAGGTCGGCGAGCGCACGAGCATCCAGGACGGCACGGTCGTGCACTGCACGCGCCGCGAGCCGACGATCATCGGCTCGCGGGTGACGGTCGGGCACAACGCGCACATCGAGGGCGCCACCATCGCCGACGACGCGCTCATCTCGTCGGGCTCGGTGGTGCTCAACGGCGCCAGCGTCGGCGCGGGGGCCGTGGTCGCCGCCGGCGCCGTCGTCGCGCCCGGGTTCGCGGTGCCCGCGCGCCGGATGGCGCTCGGCGTGCCCGCCCGGGTCCGCGAGGGCCACGAGGTGTCCCCGGAGCGCAACGCCGCGACCGTCGAGTCCTACGTCGCGCGCGGCAAGCGCTACCGCGCCGAGCTGCGCAGGCTCCCCGACTGACCCCGATTCCCGAACGACCCGAGGAGACCCCATGGCCCGTCCGTTGCACGAGGTGGTCGAGGCGGGGTGGGCCGAGGCGCTGGAGCCGGTCGCCCCGGTGATCGCCGAGATGGGCGACTTCCTGCGCGCCGAGATCGCCGCCGGCCGGCGCTACCTGCCCGCCGGCAAGAACGTGCTGCGCGCGTTCACCCAGCCCTTCCACGAGGTCCGCGTGCTGATCGTCGGCCAGGACCCCTACCCGACCCCGGGCAACGCCATCGGGCTGTCGTTCTCGGTGGCCCCGCAGACCCGCCCGATCCCGATGTCGCTGCAGAACATCTTCCGCGAGTACAGCGACGACCTGGGCCACCCCGCGCCGTCCAACGGCGACCTGACGCCGTGGACCGAGCAGGGCGTGCTGCTGCTCAACCGGGTGCTCAGCGTCGAGCCGGGCAAGTCCGGCTCGCACCGCAACAAGGGCTGGGAGAAGGTCACCGAGCAGGCCATCAAGGCGCTCGTCGCCCGCGATGCCGAGCCGCTGGTGGCGATCCTGTGGGGGCGCGACGCGGCGAGCCTGAAGCCGTGGCTGACCGACGTCCCGGTCGTCGAGTCCGCGCACCCGAGCCCGATGTCGGCCGCCCGCGGGTTCTTCGGGTCGCGCCCGTTCAGCCGGGTCAACCAGATGCTGGAGGAGATCGGCGGCGACCCCGTCGACTGGAAGCTCCCCTAGCCCACTCCCACCCCCGCCGCCCGCGTCTCCCCGCCCGCTCCTGACATCGGGCGGCCGCGGACGGCGAGGGGTGGGGTGTGCGGACAGCGAAGAGCCCGGGTCGGCGGGGCCGGCCCGGGCTCGTTCGGGTCTGCGGTCAGGCGCGCGCCACCTTGCCCGCCTTCAGGCAGGAGGTGCAGACGTTCATGCGGCGGCGGTTGCCCCCGCCGGCCGCGGCGCGCACGGTCTGGATGTTCGGGTTCCACCGGCGGTGGGTGCGGCGGTGCGAGTGCGAGACGGACATGCCGAAGCCCGGACCCTTGCCGCAGACGTCGCAAACGGCAGCCACGTCGGACACTCCTAGGGATAGACGACCAAGATTCCGGGTCGCCCCGAGCGCAATGCCAGGGAACCCGTGTCGGAAGGCCAGAGTACCCGCGCAGCCCGCGGGCCCGCACACCGCCCGGTCGCTACCCTCGCCGTCGTGCCCCCGACCCTGGATTCCGCCCTGCTCACCGGTTGGGTGCGGGCCGCGACGCAGGCCCTGGAGCGGCACCGGGCGGAGATCGACCGGATCAACGTCTTCCCGGTCCCGGACGGCGACACGGGCACGAACCTGCTGCTCACCATGCGCTCCGCGGCCGAGGCGGTGCCCCCGGCCGGCGACGCCCGGCAGGGCCCGGGCGGCCCCGAGCGCACCAGCCGGGTGGCGAACGCGCTGGCCGCGGGCGCGCTGCGCGGGGCGCGGGGCAACTCCGGGATCATCCTGTCGCAGGTGATGCGCGGGGTGGCCGAGGCCGTGGCCGCGGGCGGCGGGCAGGCCGGGGGCGGCGGGGTGCTCGCCGACGCGCTGTGCCGGGCGCACCTGCTGGCCACCGCGGCGGTCACCCG
>NZ_JAHDTH010000381.1 GCF_018531445.1 Pseudonocardia lacus | reverse complement strand
CGGGCCGGGCGCCGTGCTGGGCGGGGCCGTCGGCGGCGGGACCTGCGGCGCGGACGTCGCGCAGCCCGCGATGCCCGCGGCCGCCGCGGCGCCGCCGACCAGCACGTGGCGGCGGGTGGGCGAAGAGGTCATCGCGGTCCTCCCGGGGGTGGGACGGCCAGTCTGCCCGGTCGGCGCACGGGGCCGTCGACGGCCCCGGAACCAGGGCGAGCGAGCTGGAAGAGGACACGCGGGAGCCAGCGGATTTCCCTTCCGTACTTAATGTATAGCGGACCCGGGGGCTTGCGGCAAGACCCCGGTCGTCGCGCAGAATCTGCGAGCCGTTCCGGACCGAGCACCCGACGGCCCACCCGAGACGGGGGCCCACCAGCGGATTCCTCGGAACGGCAGGTATTCAGCCACCGAACGACCAACGGCAGCGGATCGCTGCCGGGCAAGGACGGCTTTGACTCCATCCACCACTCCGGGCGCCGCCGCGGACACGGCGACGACCGCGACGGAGAAGCTCGATCGCCGGATCCTGGCGATCGGCGGGGTGATCGTGCTCGGCGCGATCATGGCGATGCTCGACATCACCGTGGTCAACGTCGCGCTCGACCAACTCATCATCGAATTCGACACCACCCTCGCCACGATGCAGTGGGTGGCGACCGGTTACACGCTCGCGCTCGCCACGGTGATCCCGCTGTCGGGCTGGGCGGCGGACCGCTACGGCGCCAAGCGGATCTACCTGACCGCGGTGGTGCTGTTCGCCGCGGGCTCGGCGCTGGCCGGCACGGCCTGGTCGGCCGAGTCGCTCATCCTGTTCCGCGTCCTGCAGGGCATGGGCGGGGGCATGCTGCTGCCGCTGAGCATGACCCTGCTGGTCGGGGCCGCCGGTCCGGCCCGCATCGGGCGGGTGATGGCCGTGCTGGGCATCGCCATGCAGCTCGGCCCGATCATCGGCCCGGTCCTGGGCGGCTGGCTGGTCGACGACGTGTCCTGGCGGGCGATCTTCTTCGTGAACGTGCCGGTCGGGCTCCTCACGCTGGTCCTGGGCGCGAAGGTCCTGCCGGCGGACCGGCCGCGGCCGGCGGAGAAGCTCGACGTGCTCGGGCTGGTGCTGCTCTCGCCCGGCCTGGCCGCGCTGATCTACGGGCTGGCCCAGGTCCCCGCGCACGGCGGCTTCGGCGCCCCCGCGGTGTACCTGCCGGCCGGCGCCGGCGCCGTCCTGGTGGCCGCGTTCCTGGTGCACGCGGCGCGCACGCCGAACGGGCTGATCGACCTGAAGCTGTTCGGCAACCGGGGCTTCTCGGTCGCGGCCGTCACGATGGTGCTCTTCATGATCGCGGTCTTCGGGTCCATGCTGCTGTTCCCGCTGTACTTCCAGCAGGTGCGGGGGCAGGGCGCGCTGCAGGCGGGCCTGCTGATCGTGCCGCAGGGCATCGGGATGATGATCATCATGCCGATCGCCGGGCGGCTGGTCGACCGCGGCCACGCGGCGAGGATCGTGCCGCTGGGCATCGTCCTGGTCATCGGTGTGGTCGCGGTGCTCACGCAGCTCACCGACACCACGCCGTACTGGATGATCGGTGTCGCGCTGTTCGTGCTGGGCCTGGCGATGGGCATGGTCGGGATGCCGAACATGTCGATCGCGCTCAAGACCCTGCGCCCGCAGGACATCGCCCGCGGGTCGACCAGCCTGACCATCATCCAGCAGAGCGCCGCGGCGGTCGGGACCGCGACGCTGTCGGTGGTCCTGACCCACCAGGTCACCGACCGGCTCGCGCCGGTGCTCGCGCGGCTGGGGGCGCAGGCACCGGACGGGGCCGAGGCCCTGGACAGCGCCTCGATCAGCGAGCTGCCCGAGCAGGTGCGCCGGCTGCTGGCCGCTCCACTGGCCGAGGCCTACGCGGCGACGTTCACGTGGGCGCTGCTGCTGCTGGTGCTGGCGCTGGTCTCGGCGCTGTGCCTGCCGAAGGACGGGTCGACCGCGGCGGCACCCGCCACGGCGCCGTCCGAACCGGAGCAACCGCCCGCGTCCTGACGGGGTCGGGCGGGCCCGGGCGGTCTGCAGCAGGATGGGCGCCGTGCGCGCCGTCGTCCTCGATGCCGCTCGGGCCCGACCCGAGGTCCGGGAGGTCCGCGAACCCGGGGCGCCGCCCGGCGGGGTGGTGGTGCGGGTCGCGGCCACCGGGATGTGCCGCAGCGACTGGCACGCCTGGGCCGGCCACGACGACGACGTCGCATTCCCGCACGTGCCGGGCCACGAACTCGCCGGCGAGGTCGTCGAGGTGGGTGCGGGCGTGCGCCGGTGGGCGGTCGGCGACCGGGTGACCGTCCCGTTCGTCTGCGGCTGCGGGCGGTGCGAGTGGTGCCGGGCGGGCGATGCCCAGGTGTGTCCCGACCAGCAGCAGCCGGGCTTCACGCACTGGGGGTCGTTCGCCGAGCGCGTCGCCCTGCACGGCGCGGACACCAACCTGGTGGCCGTCCCCGGGCGCGTCGACCTCACGACCGCGGCCGCGCTCGGATGCCGGTTCGCCACCGCGTACCGCGCCCTGGTCGGCCGCGCGCGGATCGTCGAGGGCGAGTGGGTGACCGTGGTCGGCGCCGGCGGCGTGGGCCTGAGCACGGTGATGATCGCCCGCGCCCTGGGCGGGCGGGTGGTCGCCGTCGACCGCAACCCGGAGGCCCTCGCCGCGGCCGCCGCACTGGGCGCCGAGCACACGCTGCGCACCGACGGCACCGACGGCACCGACAGCACCGACAGCACCGACGTCCCGGCCGCCGTCGCCGACCTCACCGGTGGGGGGAGCCACATCGCCGTCGACGCCGTGGGCAGCGAGCGGACCTGCGCCGACGCCGTCCTCAGCCTGCGCAGGCGGGGTCGCCACGTCCAGGTCGGGCTGCTGCCGCCGGTCGGGGGCCACCCGCGGGTGCCGATGGCAAGGGTGATCGCCTGGGAGCTCGACCTGCTGGGCAGCCACGGGATGGCCGCCGCCGATTACCCCGCCATGATGGCGCTCATCGAACGGGGGGCGCTGCGACCCCAGGACCTGGTCGAACGCACGATCGGGTTGGCCGAGGCGGCAGCGCTGCTGCCCGGCTTCGACCGGGCGGTGGTCGCCGGCATGACCATGGTCGACCCCACCCGCTGATCACGGGTCGAGGGCGGCGATGGCGGCCGCCCACTGCCGGAACGCCTGCAACTCCTCGGTCGAGGCGTCCTCGCCCAGCGCGAACGCCCTCGGGTCCCCGCTGCGCAGACCCGTGGCGTACGCCTCCAGGGCGGTCTGCTTGGCGCGCAACGCGCGCAGCACCGCGTCGTGCGCGGCCCCGATCTCCGCGGTCGCCGGCTGGAAGGTCTCGGCGTCGACGAGGACCTCGCGCAGCCGCGGGAGCACCTGGTCGCGGATGCGGTCGGAGCGGGCCGGGTCGCGGACCGCGGCCCGGTCGCCCAGCTCGGCCTGCGCCAGGTCCTCGACGTGCTCGTAGCCGGCGAGCAGGTCGGGGACCACGACGGTCACGTACTCCTCGACCGGGGAGACGGCGGGCGGCGCGTCCGCCCCGGCGACGGCGACGACCCCGAGCCCGACGGCC
>NZ_JAHDTH010000380.1 GCF_018531445.1 Pseudonocardia lacus | reverse complement strand
GGCAGCGCGGTGCGCCAGTCCGCGGGCAGCGGCGGGGGCTCCGCCGGCGGCGGCCCCTGGTCGGGCGCCTTCGCCGCGGCGCGGGCGAACGCCCCGGACAGCGACAGCAGGTGGCTGAGCAACCCGGCGACCGGGACCCCCGCGCAGGGCGTGGGCGCGGTCAGCCGCTCGTCCGGCACCGCGGCCGCGAGGTCCGCGACGCGCCGGGCCGCCGGGGCGAGGTCGATGAAGTCCGTCATGGCGGGTAGGACACGACCGGCGGCGTCAACTCATCGGTGAGGATCACCGATCGCCACGCCGGGTCCGAGTGGCTGTCGCGGGGGCTGCGAGGTGGGTGAGGGGACAAGCCCAGGGCATGATCAGCTCGCGTCGATGCGGTCACGGACGACCGCCCGACCGCGCTCCGGGCGTCCCCCGACGCTGTCGTAGCCTGGGCGTCCCTTCGTGGAGGTGCTCTTGCGCGACCCTGCTGGCTCCGCGGCCGCGGATGACCCGGCCATGGCCGCGGTGGTCCAGGCGGGCCCGCTGGAGGTGCTGCTCGTCGAGGACGACGACGGCGACGCCATGCTGGTCGAGGAGTACCTGCTCGACTTCGGCGAGCCGGTCAACCTCCGCCGGGCCCGGACCATCGCCGATGCCATCGAGCAGCTCGCCGAGGTCGACTGCGTGCTGCTCGACCTCGGGCTGCCCGACTCCGTCGGGCTGGACGGGCTGCACGAGCTCGACCGGCGCGGCTCCGCCGCGATCGTCGTCCTCACCGGCGACAGCGACGCCCGGCGCGGGCGCAGCGCGGTCGGCTCCGGCGCGCAGGACTACCTGGTCAAGAGCCAGATCGACGGCCGGCTGCTCGGGCGCACCCTGCAGTACGCGGTGGAGCGCCAGCGCGCCGAGCTCGTCACCCGCCAGCTGCACGAGGCGCGGCTGCAGGAGCGGGAGAACGAGCGCCTGGAACGCGGGCTGCTGCCCTCGGCGCTGCTCGGCGAGGACCCCAGCCTGACCGTGTCCACCCGGTACGAGCCCGGGCACCAGCAGCTGGTGCTGGGCGGCGACTTCTACGACGCCGTCCGCACCCCCGACGGCCGCGTGCACGTGGTCGTCGGCGACGTCTGCGGCCACGGGCCCGACGAGGCCGCGCTCGGGGTGTGCCTGCGGATCGCCTGGCGGACCCTCGTGCTGGCCGGCGTCCCGGCCGTGCACGTGCTGCCCGTCCTGCAGCAGGTGCTGGTCAGCGAGCGGTCCTCGGCGATGCTGTTCGCGACGGCGTGCATGGTCACGGTGGCGCCCGACCGCGACCGGCTCGACGTCTACCTGGCCGGTCACCCGGCCCCCGTGCTGGTGCGGGGCAGCGCCGCGGAGCTGGTCGAGGACTCGACGCGCGGGGTCCCGCTCGGGGTGCTGCCGAACGCCACCTGGGAGCCGGTGGAGGTGCCGGTGCCGCCCGGCTGGGCCGTGCTCGTCTACACCGACGGCCTGGTCGAGGGCCGCGACCGCGACGGCGAGCAGCTCTGGTCGGAGGGCCTGGTCGCGCTGCTGGCCCGGCAGCTGGAGGCGGCCGACCCGCGGTGGCGCCAGGACCCCGGTCGCGTGCTGACGGCACTGATCGACGCGGTCAAGGTGGACCGCCCCCGCCGCACCGACGACCTCGCGGCGCTGCTGCTCGTGCACGCCCGGGAGCCGGGGCCGGCGTGACCCGCCCGGTCAGCGCCGCAGGCCGCGCAGGAACTCCAGCAGCGCCGCGTTGACCTCGTCGGGGCGCTCCTGCTGCACCCAGTGCCCGGCGTCGTCGATCAGCACCTGGCCGCGCAGGTCGTCGAGGTAGGCGGCCTGCCGGTCCGGCGGGGTCATCCACAGCACGGGGTCGGCCGCGCCCGCCACGAACAGGCTCGGCACCCCCACGTGCGCCCCGTCGAGCTGCGGGGTCAGCTCCCAGTTGCGGTCGATGTTGCGATACCAGTTGATGCCGCCGGTGAACCCCGTGCGCGCGAACTCGGCCACGTAGTGGTCCAGCTCCGCCTGCGACAGCCAGCCCGGCAGCGATGGCGGGTGCGGCAGCCGGTCCACGACGCCGCGGCCGTCGTCCGGACCGATCAGCGTCGTCCCGTCCCCGGCCCGCAACCCGCACAGCATGCCGCGCATCGTGCGCGCCGGATCCGCCGCCAGCTCGGTGTCCGCGACCCCGGGCCGCTGGAAGTGGCGGATGTAGAAGAACCGGTCGGCGAACCGCTCCGGCCACGCCGAGCTCGGCAGCCGGCGCCCGCGCGGGGTGAACGGCACGCTCATCCCGCACACCCCGAGCAGCCGCTGCGGGTGCAGCAGCGCCAGGTTCCAGGCCACCGACGCGCCCCAGTCGTGCCCGACGACCACGGCCCGCTCCTCGCCGAGCGCGTCGATCAGGCCGATCACGTCGCCGGTCAGGTGCAGGATGTCGTAGTCCTCGACGCGCTCGGGCCGCGACGACCCCCCGTAGCCGCGCATGTCCGGCGCGACCGCCCGGTAGCCGGCGGCCGCGAGCGCGGGCAGCTGGTGGCGCCAGGAGTAGCCCAGCTCGGGGAAGCCGTGGACCAGCACCACGAGCGGCCCGGACCCCTCCTCGGCCACCCGCAGCGTGATCCCGTCGGCTGTCTCGATCGTGCGCTCCATCGCGTCTCCCGTCGTCGGGGTGGAGGTCTGCTGAACGAGCGTTCAGCGATCAGCATCGCATCCGCCCGCGCGACCGGGCGTCACCGTTCGGTAAGCGCGCGGGGCCCCCGAGTGCCCTGTCCCGGGCAGAGGATCCCGGCGTGGACAACCCCCCTCAGATCGTCCTGCCGTGCCTCGACGAGGCCGACGCCCTCCCCGCCACCCTGACCGCGCTCCCCGCCGGCTGGCCCGTCATCGTCGTCGACAACGGCTCCACCGACGACACCGCCGCCGTCGCCCGCTCCCTCGGCGCGGAGGTCGTCACCGAACACCGGCGCGGCTACGGGGCCGCCGTGCACGCCGGGCTGCTGGCCGCCGACGCCGACCTGGTCGCGGTGCTCGACGGCGACGGCTCGCTGGACGCCTCGACGCTGCCGGCGATGGCCGCGGAGGTCGCGCTGGACCGCGCCGACCTCGCGGTCGGCCGTCGGGTGCCGGTGTCGGCGGGCGTCTGGCCCTGGCACGCGAGGGCGGGCAACGGGCTCGTCTCCGCGCTGCTGCGCAGGCGCGGTGTGCCGGTGCACGACATCGCCCCGATCCGGGTGGCGGGCCGGCGGGCGCTGCTCGACCTCGGCGTGGCCGACCGTGCCTTCGGCTACCCGCTGGAGCTGCTGCTCCGCGCGGGCGCGGCCGGCTGGCGCATCAGCGAGACGCCGGTCCGCTACCGGGCCCGCGCCGGCGGCCGGTCCAAGGTGTCGGGCTCCGTCCGCGGCACGCTGCGGGCCACCCGCGACATGGCCGGGCTGCTGCGATGACCACGCCGCGCACGGTGCTGCTGGTGCTGGCCAAGGCACCGGTGCCGGGTCGGGCCAAGACCCGGCTCTGCCCGCCGGCCACCCCGGCGCAGGCCGCCGACCTGGCCGCCGCCGCCCTGCTGGACACCCTCGACGCCGCGCACGCGGTCCCCGGCGCCCGGGTCGTCGTGGCGCTCG